>NZ_WOWT01000012.1:0-117205 GCF_009746545.1 Oceanobacillus sp. AG | reverse complement strand
TAGTATCCATGAAGAGGCCTCTTTCTATGATGTATTTGCTTTGGTATGCATACATTTATGATAGAGTGCCTCTTCTTTTTTGACTAGGATTTTGCAGAAATCCCACCGAGAACTATTTTACACATACGAGCTTATATACACTTTTGCACAAGCAGCCAAAAGAATATTTCCATATTTTCATGTATAATAGTAATCAAGAGAAACATGCACGGAGGTGACGTAATGGATGCATCTAAAATACTTGCTAAATTAGAAAATAGAACACCCCGGGTTATGGGCGAACAACATTATAGACAATCTGCCGTACTTCTCCCCCTCACAACCATTCAGAATGAAACCCATATCCTATTTGAAGTAAGGGCGATGCATATGCGGAGTCAGCCTGGAGATGTCTGTTTCCCTGGTGGGAGGATCGACCCGCAAGATCCAAGCCCGAAGCATGCAGCAATCCGGGAAACAACGGAAGAATTGGGGATTAGCGCTAAGAATATTGAAGGGTTGACCCCTCTTGATTATATCGTTAATGACAGCGGCCGCATCATTTATCCCTTTGTAGGAACCTTGCTTCAACCGGAAACAATCGTTCCAAACGAAGCTGAAGTAGCAGAAGTATTCACCGTCCCGCTCGATTTCTTCCTAGAAACAGAACCGGAAATTTATAAAGTCCGTGTCCACGTGACGCCAGAAGATAATTTCCCATTCGACCGTATTGTCGGTGGCAAAGACTATAAATGGAGCGCCAACCATATCAATGAAATCTTCTATCAATACAACGGCAAAGTAATCTGGGGACTAACCGCAAGAATACTCACCCACTTCCTTCAGCTCATTAGAAAATAAACGAGACTAGAGTCAGTGCATTTGTCCTAATTCTTAAATGCAACAACGTAAAAGGCATATACGCTTCCCGCCCGAAGCATATATGCCTTTCTTTATATAATTTACCCCTTTTTTGTTTGAAACCTAACCCTCTACTTTTTCTACAACACGTTCTCTCATTGTTCCGTTTTTCATAAAATTTGTATGCCAGGAGAGTGCTTTCTCAAGGACATGCGGTGTCTGCCCTCCGCGTCCGAGTGCTTCCTGGTAATATGCCCAAAGCTGTTCCCGATACATCGGATGGGCACAGTTTTCAATAATGAGGGGAACCCGTTCTCTTGGTGCGAGCCCCCGCAAGTCAACATACCCTTGCTCCGTTACAATAACATCTACATCATGTTCCGTATGATCAACGTGTGATACGAATGGCACAACACTAGAGATGTCACCATTTTTTGCAATTGATTTCGTAACAAAAATTGCAAGTCTTGCATTACGAGCGAAATCTCCTGATCCACCGATACCGTTCATCATCTTCGTTCCGGTTACATGTGTCGAGTTCACGTTTCCATAAATATCTAGTTCAAGTGCAGTATTAATGGACAGGAGACCTAGTCGACGGATAAGCTCTGGCTGGTTGGAAATTTCCTGTGAGCGGATGACTAGCTTATCCCGATATTTCTCAAAGTCACCGAAGACAGTTTCCATCTTTTCTTCCGATAAAGTAATGGAGCAGGCAGAGGCAAAATCGACTTTCCCCGCATCGATTAAGTCAAATACAGCGTCCTGCAATACTTCGGAATAGACTTCAAGATTTTCAAATTCCGACTCCAGCATCCCATGCAATACCGCGTTCGCTACCGTTCCAATTCCCGACTGCAGTGGCATAAGTTTTTTCGTTAAGCGTCCTTCCTCGATTTCATCCCTTAGGAAATCAAGCAAGTGATCAGCCATTTGCTGCGTTTCTTCATCCGGCGGTAAAATAGTCGATGGAGAGTCCAGCTGCTCCGTAAAGACAATTCCTTTAATTTTATCTATATCTAATGGAATTCCGATATCTCCGAGACGATCGGCCACTTTCGTTAATGGAATCGGCTGTCTTTCCCCTTGCACTGCCGGGCTGTACAAGTCGTGTACTCCCTCCAGATTTTCCGGTTGAGCTGTATTGATTTCAATTATCAAATGGTCCGCCGCTTCAACAAAAGCTAGGTTGTTCCCAACGGATGTACTTGGAATCAGTAATCCATCTTCCGTTATCGATACGCCTTCGATGATTGCGTAATCGATTTCAATTACACCCGAACGCAAGAGCTCAGCAGTATGGGACAAGTGCTGGTCGGCAAACAAATGATCCCCTGAGTTAATTGCTTTACGCATCGCTGGATCAGCCTGGAAAGGAACTCGTTTGTTCACAATGCCCGCTTCTGCTATCATCTTATCAATATCAGAGCCGAGGGAGGCGCCCGTGTATACGTTTACTTTTATGTCCTCGCCATCTTTCGCTCGCTCCACTAATGCTCTCGGTACTGCTTTCGCATCGCCTGCCCGCGTAAAACCACTCAAGCCTAGTGTCATTCCATCTTCTACCCATGATGCCGCAACTTGCGCAGAAGTAACACGATCATGAAGCTCCGTAAGATGTATGCGCTTTAATCTTTCCCGCATGAAAATTTCCCCCTTCTCTAAAAAGATCTCTTACAAATAATATTACAAGAGAATTAGGGGGAAATTGGATTTCCAGGATAGACTTCATATTTATTTGATTAAAACAAGCCTAATTGTGAACAAACAATGAATTTTTTGCATTAAAATCCTAACAATTTTCGAAAATAACTAGAATAGGATTGACTTACCGGAATCTTCTCCCCGCCGATCATCGATAATAATAAAGTCGAATGCGTATCAGGGTAAATTTCTTTAATATGGTGTACATTCACGATAAAAGAACGATGGCAACGTACAAATATATCCCGAGGTAATAAATATTCAAATTCCTGAAGGGTGTTCTTATGTGTCCCATAATCATGTTCAGCGATGACGTGGGTTTTCCTGTCTTTCGCTTCTAAAAACTGCACTTCCTGAAAAGGAATCGGTTTCCAGCCATCTTCCGTCCGCACCGTCACGACCGATTTCCCATCGGTGAATGCTGGATAAATAGCCGTGACACAACCAGCCACTTCTTTTCCTTCAAAATAAGGTACAGCCATTCCATGATAAGGCACACCGAATACAGAACGGTCGATGAACTCGGAGGATTTTTGCTTCGTTGCAATAGCTTGATATGCGATCGTTCCTTCCTTAATTGGATCTCCTGGCGTAATTTTTAAATCGATTCGTTTACTCCTGCGATAATAAATATATTCCTTCGTATCCGAGACTGCGATGGATACTTCATCAGAAAAAAGTTCGCCCATGACATCCAATAAGGAATCTAAATTCAACATCTTCATGTTCCACCTCATCATTCGTTTAAAGCTTTATACTTACTATGCATTCTGGAAAGTTTTCGGCATGACGACTGCGACAACTTCCCCTTTAACAACACATTCCTCACCGGCAAAGACCTCAGCATGTACTTTCCACTTCTTCGGATGAACTTCTTCTACCGTCCCAATCGCTGTCAAAGGTACACCTTGTGGAGTCGGTTTCATAAAATCCAGATGGAGCGATGCTGTCACAAATCTTGGAGGTTCTGCCCCGTCCCCCGGTTCGTGACCATTTTTCCGGTGCAAGGCCAATGCTGCCGACCCTGTTCCATGACAATCAACAAGCGATGCAAGCACACCACCATAGACAAAACCTGGTATTGCCTTATGTTCGTCTTTCGGCTGATATTCTGTCCTCGTCTTCTCCCCTTGCCAAAACGTCCGGAAATGATGCCCCGCTTCATTTAATCTGCCACACCCATAACACCAAGCAAACTCATCCGCATATTCATCTTGGATAGCAATTCCTTCCTTCACCATCACTTTTCCCCCTTGTATAATTACTCTTCCACACATTGAAAAACTACCTTTAGTATATCATATATCTATTTGGTTGCCCTTTCATTTGTTTTAAGGACCGAGGCCGTTAGTAGCGGAATTTACTTAACTTTGGTAATCTATAAAGTGGAACTTCATTCAGTGGTGCGAGCTTTTCTCCCCTGCTGAATGATCTAAGCCAATCGGTCCGTTACTGGTTGCTAGGCCTCCCCTTTCGTATTAACGAGTTAACTAGCGTTTGAAGTTGGGAGGGCTTACAGCGAGTTACACTGTGATAGATTGGGAGATAAATCGTGATGCGAACAAACTTAAGGGGGTTATTTCATGAAGAGGCTAGTAATACTAGGCGGGGGTTACGGCGGGATTAAAGTGCTCTCCGGATTGCTAGAAAATTATCTTCCAGACGATATAGAGATTACATTGATTGACCGGAACCCATTTCGTTCCTTAAAAACTGAATTCTATACGATTGCAGCCGGAACGGTCGCTGATTCAGAAGTACGTGTGGAATTCCCGGAGGACAAGCGGGTCCAGTATATGTTTAAAGAAGTTACAAAAATTGATACAGAAAATAACAAAATCATATTCGAAGACCCAGAAGATACACTTCACTTTGATTACTTGGTAATTGGACTCGGTTGCGAAGACAATTATCACGGCGTTAAAGGGGCCATCGAATATACAGAAAGTGTTCAGACCTTTTCTAAGGCAAGACATACAGGCGTCGCGGTCGGTAACTTGAATGCTTACGGGAAGGTTACTGTTGTAGGAGCTGGTTTGAGCGGAATTGAAGTAGCTTCTGAAATCCGCGAAAGCCGGCCGGACTTGAACATTCGCCTGCTCGACCGGGGACCGACTGTTTTGAAAGCATTTGATGAGAAAATCCAAAATCATGTAGAAAGATGGTTCATTACCAATGATGTCGATGTCATTCATCACTCCAATGTTGAATATGTAGAAAAAGACGGTGTGTGCAATAATGGTGTCTGTTACTTGAATGATGTCACTATTTGGACCGCTGGTGTAAGACCTGTCTATCTTGTCCGTGAACTGCCATTCGAAAAAGACATGCATGAAAAGATCATCGTTAATGAATATTATCAAGTACCAGAGCAACAAAATATTTTCGTCCTTGGTGACTGTGCCGCATCCGAACTTTCGCCAAGCGCCCAGCTTGCAGGGGCCCAAGGAGAACAGCTTGCTGAAATCTTACTCGCACTATTACGCGGCAAAACTCCGAGAAAACCACGCCCAATCAAGTTAAGAGGCACACTTGGATCCCTCGGGAAATCGGATGGTTTCGGTAATATGATGACAATGCCAATGACCGGGCTCCTTCCCCGCTTAGCAAAGTCTGGCGTATTATGGTTGAACAAACGTCACTAATGTTAATAAATCTCACGCTATATTAAGGGGAAGCCATACTTTAGAGGAGTGAGATCATACGTTTCATCTTCAAGCTTACTGTCAGTTTGATCGCCGCATTCCTGTGGTTTTTCTAACACTCCAAATCAATAGCTTGAATTCTTTTCATCATTTTGCAAAAATAAAACAAAGTAATAAAAGAACAAAGGTGGAAGCGCCCGTTTAGCAACGTACAAACTGGAGCACTCCGGAATGAGATAAAGGAAACACAGCGAACGATAGTGAGTTGATGTTGACTTATCGATTGGAGGAGTGTGAAGTTTGATAGTTGCTGGGCGCAGAGCGGACGTGGCTAGACCTGGTTAACTAAGTTATCACGGCATTTTTATTTTATAGTTTCTCATTAGAAAGGGGAAGAATTCATGAACGTGTTGTTGATTGGAGCAAATGGTCAAATAGGAAAACATATCATCCAGCTCGCGAAAGACGAAGCTGATATTTCCTTAACGGCAATGGTACGTAAAGAAAAACAGCTAGATGAGTTGACAGCAAACGGCACAGATGCAGTACTGGCAAACTTAGAAGGTTCGGTTGCTGATTTAGAGAAAGCAATAGACGGGGCAGACACTGTTATCTTCACAGCAGGATCAGGCGGTCATACAGGAGCTGATAAAACCATTCTCGTTGACCTCGATGGCGCAGTGAAAGCAGTTGAAGCTGCTGAAAATGCTGGTGTTGAACGTTTCATTATGATCAGCGCATTCCAGGCACAGAATCGTGAAGTTTGGGCGGAAAGTCCAATCAAACATTATATGGCAGCGAAGCATTATGCTGACCGCTTCCTCTTGGATAGTAAATTGAAGCATACGATTATTCGCCCAGGAAGACTAGAGAACGAAGCAGGCACTGGGAAAATTCAAGCAGGTGACTTGAAGGAATATGGTGCAATTGCGCGAGAAGATGTTGCGAAAACGGTAATCGCGAGCTTAAAAAATAAAAACACCGAAAACACGTCCTTTGATATCATTTCGGGTGAACAGTCGATTGAAGACGCGATTAAAAACTTATAAAGTGAAACTTCATTCAGTGGGGAATTCCTTACCTCCCCTTCTGAATGTTAGTTGAACAGAATCAGGGATTTACGGACTGTATCCCCCCCACCTTCACATGTTGGGCTTCCCTCATGTTTGGAGGTGGGGGGGATTACAGACCGTTAATCCGTGATAAAATGTAATAAAACTCGAATCAGCGTGCATGATGCTCATTCGAGTTTTTTTATTCGAATGACTTTATATGTGATTTAAGGACAGGATTGTTCAATAAGAAACTGCTTATTGTACATAAATTTCTACATGGTCTCTTAATTTACCTTCTTATTGTTAATTCTAAATTGGTGAGGTGAGCAGCCACATATTTTTTTAAAGTGTTTGTAGAAACTAGAAAGATTCTTGTACCCTATCTGAAAGCATATTTCCATGATGTTATGATCTGTATTCAATAATAAACTCTTGGCTTTATGAATTCTTATATTTTCAAGGTATTTGTGTGGCGTGCTACCTAAATTTTCTTTGAATATTCGACTTAAATGATAGGGGCTTACGCCAATTTTGACAGCAAGGTTGTTCAAGGTGACTTTTTTTCATAGTTCTTTTCTAAATAAAATTTTGTTTTCTCCACTACTTCTTGTTGAGGGTCATAAATGTCAATAAAAAGCTCAGGTCGACATCTTTTACATGGTCGAAATCCTTGTTGTAGAGCTTCCATAGCATTTTTAAAAATACATATATTTTCATAGTTAGGGGTTTTGGATTTACAAGATGGTCGACAAAAAATACCAGTTGTCTTTACGGCATAAAAAAACTTACCATCATATCTTTTGTCGCATGTAACTATTGCTTTCCACTTTACTTCGAATGAAAATAGATTATTTGATTTCATGGATTAAATTCTCTCCAATTGATAAAGTTTCTATTAGCTAATACCGCCAGGTAAGCTTTACATATCACCAATAAACCATTATGTTAACTTTAATTTTCATTGACTAACTTGCTTTCTTCAAGGATAGAAACCTTTTTTGAAATGTCATATAGATAACATATAAAGCGGTAATGATTATAGGGACAAAGATGTATAATTGAAAAAACGGTAATACAAGGATACAAAAGATTAGTGAAAATAAAGAAGACCACCAGGGTAAGGTTTTATTTTTAAAAAGTTTAACACCAGCAGCCATAGAAAAAATATACACTAACACTCCTAACGAAGTCGGAATAAATAAAATATCGTTAAATGTCATTGTCAAGTATTCTGTAATAATAACTCCGATACCTGCAAAACCAATTACAAAAACAACCATACGTCTTGGGACTTGTTTAGTTGGATGCATATGTGATAATTTTTTTGGAAACGCACCATCTCTACTCAAAGAGTATCCGAGTTGCGCTAGGCTTGCTACAAACGCATTTGAAGTTCCTATACATATGAAAAATGCCGAAATAGCGGTCACAATTTGTGCACCTACTCCTAGTGTTTCCTCCATTATAACGCCAATTGGTGAAAGATTACTCTCAATACTTCCGTATGTCCCGGTTCCGATTGTTACAAAACTTAGCGCTAAAAATAATATCCCTATAATTATTACACTAATAATGGTACTATTAACAATATTTTTATCTGGATCTTTAAAGTGATTAGCAAGATTACAAATAGCTTCCCATCCAAAAAATGCCCAAAATATTGCTGTTATTGCTGTTCCAATTGAGTACCATCCATTAGAGGCAAAGGGAGTAAAATTTTCCAATCTGATGCTCGGTATTGAAATTATGATGGTAATTGTAAGCGTTAATAGTAAACAACCACTTATGATTAACGCAACTTTACCACTAACCTTAATTCCGTTATAATTTGCTGTACCTGCAATTACTAAAATGATCAATGCAATTAAAGTTCTTGCTAGATCAGAAAATCCAAATGCTTGACTAATGTAAAATGCCCCAGTTAAAGATACAATCGTTTGTCCAACTGCAGCAGTGACAAAGTAAAACCAACCTACAATATTTCCGGAATGAAATCCAAATGATTTCCTTACAAAAGTTGCAGCACCCCCAGCATCTGGGTATTCACGTGCTAGACAAGCAAATGTGTAGGCGAGTGGAAGATTAGCAAGAATTACAATTATCCAAGACAATATGGATGCAGGGCCTGCAATAGAAGCTGTAACCGATGATATAAATAGAACACCCGATCCAAGTATTGCAGCAATATACAATGCTATACCTTCATATAAACCAATAGAACGCTTTCCCATAAATATCCCCTCTTTCAATTAAAACATTAACACTTCAAGGGATTTAATTTCTTCTCTTTTCTTGCGTTCTAATTCCCTATTGTTAATTTCGTAGTAATAATTTTCATTGGCATATAGTTTCTTGAGAGTCATTGGGATAGCTATTCAACTATAGGGCGCGTTAATCAAAGAAGGGTTAACGCTCTTTTCGTCGAATATATTGTAATAATGGGGCAGGTTTGTTTCAAAAGAAGAGGAGGAAATCAATGAAATTCGTACTTATATTTGGACCTCAAGCTGTTGGAAAAATGACAGTAGGGCAGGAATTAGAAAAGATAACCGAATTGAAATTATTTCATAACCATATGACCATCGAATTACTTGAACCATTTTTCGGTTTTAGTCCAGAAATGTGGAGATTATCAACTCTATTTAGGACGGAAATATTTAAGGCAGTAGCTGAGAGTAAACAAAAAGGCTTAATATTCACCTATGTATGGGCATTTGACCAACAAGATGATTGGGATTATGTAGATAATATATGTGAAATTTTTGAATCCAAGGAGGCAAGTATTTATTTTGTAGAATTAGAAGCCAATCTTGACGAAAGAGTGGAACGAAATAAAAGTCCACATCGTCTGGAACATAAGCCTACAAAAAGAAATGTTGATTGGTCAGAAAAGGAAATAAAGGAGACAATGAAAAAATACAGATTGAATTCCAAAAAAGGTGAAATTAAAAAGGAAAATTACATAAGAATTGATAACACTAATTTGAGTCCTATGGAAGTAGCTAAGATTATATCAGAAAGATTTAATTTATAACCTTATGAATAAGAGAGCCTTAAAATAATCAATCTCTTTATTATAAAAAGTCTTGCTATATCTAAAAGTGAAGAATCCATTTTGATTAATCTTTTTTCAAAATGGATTCTTCTAATTACAGTAATATGCGGGGTTGTGATGTACTTTTAGCTTTTAACCAAAAAATAATCCACCCTTGAGTTGGTCGCTCGAGTGGATTATTTGCTGCCAGTCGCCCTTGTAGGGAACCTAGCTATTGGATAGACAGTAGGTAGTAGCACATCTTCTGTCATTTTTAATTTATTCAATTTCTAATATTAGAATACCCCAACTTAATGGAAAAGAATAGGTAAAGATTGAATAAATCTTGTTTATTATCCAGTCTATCACGGTCTCATTCCTAATATTCCTTTTCAATTTTCTTTGTACTTCTCACCGTATCAATCGGACGGACCATCTTTTCGATCTGTTCGCGTTTCGGCTCTAAGAACGGTGGCAAGGATAGCTTCTCGCCCAGTGTTTCGTAAGGCTCATCCCCCATGAATCCCGGACCATCCGTTGCAAATTCAAAGAGAATCTGTGGAGCTACCCGTGCATACAAGGAACCAAAGAAGAAGCGATCAACAAACCCGGACGTTGGGAAACCAAAGCTATCCATCCGGTCTATCCACTCATCAAGAACAGAGCGGTCCTCGACTCGGAAAGCTGCATGGTGAACAGTACCGAAACCTTGACGGTGCGGCGGCATTACTACGTTTTTCTCCACTATCACTTGGGCACCATTTCCACCCTCGCCGACCTCAAATAAGTGTGCGCCATCCTCTTCTGCAATCTCTTTAAAAAGCAAGACCTTTTCCAGCATTTCTTTAAAATAATCGAACTGGCTCACGCGGATAAAAATTGGTCCAAGGCCAGTAATCGCATACTCTAACGGGATAGGGCCATTCTGCCATGGAATACCGGAAGCAATTCCTTCATTATTTTCATCTGAAATAAGCTGGTAGTTCTGATCATCAAAATCAACAAATGAGATCGTCTTCTTACCAAATTGTTCTTTAATTCCAGTATGTTTCACTTCAAGACGGTCAAAGCGTTTTACCCAGTAATCCAGGGCTGCATCACTTGGCACGCGGAAAGATGTTTTATAAATCTCATCGGTCCCATGCACCCCTTTAGGTATACCTGGAAAATCAAAGAATGTCATATCTGTTCCAGCATTTCCTTCATCATCGGCGAAAAATAAATGATACGTTTGAATATCGTCCTGGTTCACTGTTTTCTTCACAAGGCGCATTCCTAACACATACGTAAAAAACTCATAGTTCTTCTCGGCACTACTTGTAATCGCGGTTACGTGGTGAATTCCTTTTAAATGATTCATTCATTACCCTCCACAAATTCAGTTTATATTAATTAAAGTATTTTTAATTCATTATATGTAGATAATAACAGCTGTAAACATTCTTGTCAACAATAAAATAACCCCTTCTATTTGAAGTGGGTTATTTTACACTTACAGATCATCTCTGTCTCGTGGTGGGTTTTCTCGTTCTCTACGATACTCTGGGTCAAAGTCATCGGCAAATTCCGTTCCGAATGTCGCCTGCTTCGTTGTCTGGACGCCGCGATCCATATCTGTATCGGTTTCTGGATCAAAGAAAAAGCTTAGACAAATTAATCCGCTTAAACCGACAAGTCCATACACAAGTCGAGAAAGACCCGCGGCCTGTCCGCCAAAGATGCTTGCAACGAGGTCAAATTGGAATAAAGCAATAAGTCCCCAGTTAATCGCTCCAATGATTACAAGTGCCAATGCAATTTTTCGTAACGTATGCATTGTCAACACCTCCTAAAATAGTTACAATCATAGCTTTACAAATAAACTGTAAATTATTCATAATAAAGATGAATGTACCCGTTTAGGATCCCATTATTTTATAATTTTTAAAGCACAAAAAAGCAGTAAGGAATTTTCCTCACTGCTGCTTACAAAGTCTTTTCTAGCCATGTTTGAATAACTTTCGCACTCTCCATTGCTATTAGAGCTATAATGGAAAGTCCGATACTGATCGCGAACTCCCGGAAACCAAATTCTGGTGGGATATTGAAGATTTCTCTTGCAAATGGCAATGTCGTCATACCGTATAAGAGAAAACCTATCACAACGGCGCCGAGTACATATTTATTTTGGAAAAAGCCTGCGCCGATTGCTGTCTGTGTATTCGAACGGGTTGCAAACGTTTGTAATGTCCGGGAAAGGATGAGCGTTGAAAAGGCCATTGCCACCCCCATTTCCGCAGAGTGACGGATTCCAAGATAAAAGGCAATAATGACAACGGTCGCAATCATAACACCTCTTGTCATGACAGCCCGTAATGTCCCACCTTCAAAAATGCCTTCATCTATTTTCCTCGGTTTCCGGTCCATAATATTCGGTTCCGGCTTTTCCATCCCGAGTGCAATTGCCGGAAGTGAATCATTTACCAGGTTGACAAATAAAAGCTGCAAGGCAGTAAACGGATTCGGTAAATTAAAAATAACCGCGTACAAAATAGCGATAATCGCTCCTAAGTTCCCAGCAAATAAATAACTGATCGCTTTTTTAATATTGTCGTATACCGTGCGCCCAACACCAACCGCTCGGACAATCGAAACAAAATTATCATCGGTTAAAATCATCGCAGCAGAGTCTTTCGCTACATCTGTTCCACTTCCCATTGCGACACCAATATCAGCCTGTTTCAATGCCGGTGCATCGTTCACACCGTCTCCAGTCATCGCTGAAATCTTACCTTTTCGTTGCCAGGCTTGGACAATCCGAATTTTATTCTCTGGTGAAACACGAGCATAAACAGATATCGATGTTAACTTTTCATCCAGTTCCGCATCACTCCACCCGTCCAATTCTTGACCGGTAAGCGCTATATCTCCTTCCCGCGCAATACCGATATCTTTCGCAATTGCCTGGGCAGTTGTTTTATGATCACCAGTAATCATGACCGTTCGGATTCCTGCATTTGTCGCTTCGCGAATCGAGTCATATACCTCTTCCCGAGGCGGATCAATCATCGCTGTGAGACCTATGAGGACAAAATCAAATTCATCTTCTGCGGTAACGGTCACCGTGTCTTCTGGAAACTTTTTATAACCATAGGCAAGCACACGAAGGGCCTGATTGGAAAATTCCTCATTCATTTCGGTAAATTTCGAGAGCAATTCTTCAGTTGCCAGAACTTCTTCGCCAGCCTGTAAAACATGGCTCGCCCGCTTCAGCATAATATCCGGTCCACCCTTTGTAAGGAGCAACCGCTCTCCACCAATTGAATGAATTGTTGACATGAGCTTCCGGTCTGAGTCAAAAGGCAATTCTCCGAGGCGAGCGTAAGTTTCCCGGATTTCCTCATATCTTTTCCCCTGTTCATTGACGAACTGGATCAGCGCTGTTTCCGTCGGATCACCGATTTCCTTTCCGTCCGGATCTATCCTTGCGTCATTACAGAGGGCAGCAACATTGCGCAACATCTGCTTTGCCTTCTTAGCCGTTTCCTCTTCCTTCCCTAACACAAAATAATCAGTGACCGTCATTTTATTCTGGGTTAATGTTCCAGTTTTATCTGTACAGATGACACTGGCACTGCCCAACGTTTCAACGGCAGGAAGTTTTCGGATGATGGCATGCTGTTTTGCCATTTTATTCGTACCAACGGATAAGACAATTGTAACGATCGATGACAAAGCTTCAGGTATCGCTGCCACCGCAATCGCGACGGAGAACATTAATGCGTTCAATAATGCTGTTCCGGTTGCTACTTCTGAATTCCCGAACCATATTCGCAGCGCCTGTATGGCAAAAATTAAAATACAGAGGATTAAAATGCCGAGACCAAGCTTTTTCGAAAACACTTCAAGTTTTTGTTGCAGCGGGGTTTGCTTTGCTTCCGCCGTTTGAATCAGGTCAGCAATTTTTCCAATCTCCGCCTGTTCAGCTGTACCTGTTACAACAAACCTCCCGCGGCCATTTACGACGAGAGAACTGCTATAAACAGAGTTAAATCGATCCCCGAGTGGAGCTTCTCCAGATATCGTTTTCGTATTCTTCAAAACGGCTTCAGACTCCCCGGTAAGCATGCCTTCATTTACCCTAAGCGATTCGCTTGAGATGATTCTCCCGTCAGCAGGAATATAGTCTCCTGCTTCGAGCAATACGATGTCTCCTGGCACGAGTTCCCGGGCTGGTATTATCGTATTGGTGCTATCCCGAATGACCTTCGCTTCCGGGGCTGACATATCCCGTAATGCCTCGAGCGAGCTTTCTGCTTTTTTTGTCTGAATGACACTGATCACGGAGTTTATAATGAGTACGAGAAAAATAATGAGCGATTCCGCGATTTCACCGAGCAAAATCTGAATGCCTGCCGCAGCAAGCAGAACAATGACCATCGGATCCTTGAAGGTTTCGAGGAATAATTTCCAAGTTGCGACTTGTTCTTTATCTGCTAGTTCGTTATAGCCAAATTCCTTTACTCGTTTCTCTGCTTCGCTTTGTTTTAGTCCTTCCGTGGTTGCTTCAAGTTCTTCCAGTACTTCTGTTGTGTCCTGTTGGTAATATGCCATCGCGCTTGTTCCTTTCTCCTGGATTGAATAAAAGGTTCACTATAATGAATACCACAATTCAAACATTCTATTCTTTTTTATAAAACCTAAAAAATTAAAAAACGAATTGCTTTCATTCAGCGTGAGTGTATGCAACTTACTCCTGGAGGTCCGCAGTCCAGACACCTCTCGCTTTCCGCGGGCGGCCGGCAAGCCTCCTCGCGCTATCGCGCTGTGGGGTCTCGCCAGGCCTATCCTCCCGCTGGAGTCTCGAGGTGTCTGGACTGCTCCGAGGAAAGGTCAAATTTGGAGCATTATTTTTCATTTTAGTAAGAGGACGCTTATCAGTGACATATTTTCCATTAATAATAATCCTTTCTACCAGTTCAGTTGCCGGTGGACGGTGACTCCTGCGGGAAAGCGGAGACGATGAGACCCCGCAGGAAGTGCCTTTCTTCCGAGACAGACTAAGAACGCTCTCGTATGTGGCAACGTCTGACATTAACATCCTGTGCGTCGAGGCTTCGGCTTTGCCTTAGAATGCGCATCCGTCCACCAGGCAACTGAACGGCGATTAGAGAGCCAGTCTGGGGAGCGCGCAAAACCCTTACGCTGAATGAAAGGAATCGTGGGTTTCCTATATTTTGCAAAGATACATCTTGCTTGTCTCAAGCTATTTGTTGGATTACAAAAATAACAAGGCGCATAACGGTGCAAGGATGGAAACGATGATCGCGCTGAGTATCATTGCAATGGAACTTATGGAACCTTCTAAGGCGTCTCTATCCATGCTCGTAGCTGTACCGATTGCATGCGAAGCGCTCCCCATACCAATTCCTCTTCCAATCGGTCGCTCCAATTTAAAGAGTTTAAATATAACTGGACTAATAATTGCCCCGGAAACTCCAGCTATGACAACGAAAACTGCTGTCAAGGATAGCGGTCCTTCCAATGTCTCACCAATAGAAATCGCTACTGGAGTCGTGACCGATTTTGGCAGAAGTGCAAGGATCAGTTCCCTCTCGAAGCCAAGCGCTTTTGCCATGAACAGACCTGTCGTTACCCCCACGAAAGCACCAATCGTGACTCCTGCGAAAATTGGTTTCATGTATTTCTTCAGCATGTCATAATGCCTATAAAGTGGTAACGCAAGCGCTACTACCGCCGGCCCCATCAGAAATTCAATCCACTGACCGCCAATCATATATGTTTCATAAGGGATATCAAAGAGAAGTAAAGCGAGAATCATAATCGCAGAAACAGCGACAATCGGGAGAGTGAGCGGTGATTGAACCTTTTTATGGATAGGAAGAATAAGTGAATAGATAATGATGGTCACAGTAATTGCGATTATACCAATTGCAATTTCATTCATGTTGTGTTTCCTTTCCGTGGGCCAGCTGTTCACTAACCGCTCCGCCTACTCCCATGACAAGCGCTGTGCTGATTACTGTAATAAGGAGAAGGAATATCCCTTTTCCTCTAAACAATTCAAGGTATTCCATAAATCCGATGGTCACCGGAATAAAGAATAAGGTGAGATGTCTTAACAAAAGGGAAGTCCCTTCTTCCATCCACTTTATTTTAATGATTCCCATTTTTAATAGAAGAAATAAAAGAAGCATACCAATGACACTGCCTGGTATGAGTATGTGAAAAACTTCCTGAAGAAAGTTCCCAATCAGGAGTAAAGCATATAAGAAGAAAATATGAGTAATAATGCGAAATACGCCAACCAACTGCAAAAGCTCCTTCCTTCAACAAACAGTCTATCCCAAGTATAGCAGAAAGTTGAAGGTTTATTAATAAAGTGAAACTTCAGTCAGTGGGGTTTCCTTACCTCCCCACTGAATGTTAGTTGAACAGAATCAGGGATTTACGGACTGTACATCCCCAACATTCACATCTTGGGCTTCCCTCATGTTTAGAGGTGGGGGTATTACAGACCGTTAATACGTGGTAAAACGAGACTAGCACGAATGCCAGCCTCGTTTTATTCATTCTAGCCAAAGCGACCGGAAATATAGTCTTCGGTGCGGCTGTCTTTTGGATTGGTGAAAATTTTATCCGTTTCATCAAACTCGATAACTTCCCCATTCAAGAAGAACGCCGTTTTATCTGAAATGCGTGCAGCTTGTTGCATATTATGTGTAACGATAACGATGGAATAATCTTCACGCAGCTCTTGAACAAGCTCCTCAATCCGGAGCGTTGACTTCGGATCAAGTGCTGAAGTGGGCTCGTCCATTAAAATGACGTCAGGTTCAACCGCTAGACAACGTGCAATACAAAGTCGTTGCTGCTGTCCGCCCGAAAGACCATATGCATTCTCATTCAAGCGGTCTTTCACCTCATCCCAAATGTAGGCACCACGAAGGCTCTTTTCCACAATTTCATCAAGTATTTTTTTATTTTTAATTCCATGGATTTTCGGCCCGTAAGCAATGTTTTCATATATCGACTTTGGGAAGGGGTTCGGTTTCTGGAAAACCATGCCGACTTGGGTCCTTAAATCTTCGACACGGAAATTTCGATCTAAAATATTTCTGTTTTTATACTTGATTTCACCTGTTGTGCGAACACCTGGAACAAGTTCAACCATGCGATTCAATGTTTTAATATATGTTGACTTTCCGCAACCGGATGGACCGATGACGGCGGTGACTTCCTTTTCTTTAATTGATAGATTAATATCCTTTAATGCATGGGTGTCTGAATACCATAAATTCAACTGGTTTGTTTCAAATACGGCACGCTTCTTTTCTTGTCGGCCAGTCTTTTTGACGACCTGATCATTTAATTTTACCGTGATTTTCTGACTCATTATGTTCTCTCCTTAAAAACGTGACTTGAATCAATTAATCGCTTAATAGCGTTGTTGGAATTTATTTCGGATGAGAATGGCTACGGAATTGAGTAAGAATAATAGGACGAGCAACACGATAATCGTAGCAGCTGCAAGATAAGTATACTCAGCAACTAAGGATGCATCGAGTGTCCAGTAATAAATCTGCATCGGGAGTGCCGTAAATGTATCGAATAAGCCACCTGGAAACGGGATGAGCAATGCAGGAATCCCAATAACTGTAAGGGGCGCTGTCTCCCCGATTGCCCGCGATAATGCAAGAATCGAGCCCGTCAAAATTCCTGGTAGTGCTGCTGGCAGGATAATCTTCTTCACCGTCTGCCATTTCGTAGCCCCCATACCATAGCTTGCTTCACTTAAAAAATTAGGAACTGCACGAATCGATTCTTGAGCTGCAACAATAACAATCGGCAATACTAAGAGTGATAATGTTAAACCACCTGCCAACACGACGTTACCGAAATCAAGGGCACGGACAAAAATTGTTAGTCCTAGTAAACCATAAACGATTGATGGCACACCGGCTAAGTTTGATATATTTGTAGCGATAAAGTTTTGAAAACGGCCAGGCTTTGCATAAAGTTCGAGATAAATAGCAGTTCCCACTCCTATAAATAAAGTGACCGGGATGACGACAAGCATGAGCCAGGAGGTTCCAAGAATTGCCCCCATAATTCCTGCACGATCAGGGTCTGTCGATAATCTACCCGTTATAAAATCCCAATCCAACCAAGCAATACCTTGAGAGAATACGCGAACAAGTAATACCGCTAAGACAATTAAGCCAAATAAGGTGGAGAGTAAAAAGATGAATTTTAAGATTGAATTATTGCGTACCCGTGATTTCATCCGCTTCTCTACAACTGCTTCATCAACATATCTCATAATCAATACTCCTCCCTAAATTTACGAGAGAGATATCTTGCTAGGATATTCATTAATAACGTAAAAATAAATAATGTAGCTGCGACAGCATAAAGACTGTAATAAATAGTCGAGCCTGCCGGAGCGTCACCTGAAGAAACTTCTACGATATAAGCAGTCATCGTCTGCATCGATTGGGTGACGTCAAAAGTGAAGTTCTTTGAGCTACCACTCGCAATCGTAACAATCATCGTTTCCCCGATTGCCCGTGAAATACCAAGTACAAAGGATGAAATAATTCCAGACAGTGCTGCCGGGATGACAACTTTAAACGTCGTCTCCAATTTCGTGGCACCTAAGGCGAATGCACCTTCCCGCATACTATTCGGCACGGAACTCATAGCATCTTCAGACAAAGAAGCAATCATCGGGATTATCATGACCCCCATTACAAGACCAGGACTCAAAATATTTGTCGCTCCTACTTCTGGAAAAATGCTACGGATAAGTGGTGTAACGAATGTGAATGCAAAAAATCCATATACGATTGTCGGAATCCCCGCGAGAATTTCAAGCAGCGGCTTCAATACCCGCCTTACCCTGTCTGATGCATATTCACTTAAATAGATCGCCGACATAATCCCAATCGGGCCTGCGACGAGCATTGCGATAAAGGTTGAAATCAGTGTACCGTTAATTAATGGCAGCACACCAAATTCAGGATTTTGACTCATCGGTTTCAACACCGTTCCAGTAAAGAATTCCCAAACCGGAACACGCTTAAAGAATTCAATTGCTTCCGTAAATAAAGTTATAATAATTCCTACTGTTGTCAGAAGAGAGATAGATGCGATAAGAAGAAGAAAAGTTGGAATGAATTTTTCCGTATAATTAGAGAGACTTTTCCTTTTTTTCTTTTCTGCAATCATTTCTCTTACATTCACAGCGTTTTTGTTTGTATCGCTGTTCCCTGCCATTTCCGTATACTCCTTCCCAGAATAAAAAGTGAAACTTCATTCCGTAGGGTTTCTTTATCACCCCTCGGATTGTTAGTTGAGCCGTATCAGGGATTCCTGGGGCTACCCCTTTTCTCAAATTTTTATTTATCCACATTTAGAGGTGGGGTACTACAACCCATTCATGCGTGAAAAATTCACAACAAGATGAGAGCAATTTTTTGCCCTCATCTTTAATGTTTACATGATGTTGCGTATTTTACTGAAGAGCTTCTAATTCTTCAACCAATGCACTTGCTTCCTCTTCAGGTATTGGTGCGAATCCAGTTTCACCAGCAAAGTCTGCCGCATTCTCCATACAATAGATTGCATAATCAAGGACTTGTGGCTTCTCCTTGGAGTTGTTTACATTTAGATACGTAAATACTGGTCGCGTGAAGTCCGCATAATCGCCATCCTCCGCAATCGTATCCAATGTCGGTTCAACCGGACCTTCACCAAAATCAACTTTAACTGCTTGTACTTGGTCTTGGTTGTTTACATAGTAACCGAATCCGAAGAATCCGATGGAGTTTACATCTTCAGAAATTAGTGTTACGAGTGTTGAATATTCTTGTTGCAGGTTAACATCTTCTCTTAAGTCTTGTTCTTCTAAAATATTTTCATAGAAGAATTCGTACGTTCCATGGTTTTCATTCGGTCCGTACGTGCGGATTGGCTCATTCGGCCAGTCTGCATTTACGTCAGACCAGTTTGTATATTCACCTAAGAAAATACCAATGATTTGATCTGGAGTCAGTTCTGTTGCCCAATCGTTCTCTGGGTGGGTTACAATTGTCAAACCATCTAGTGCTACTTTCAATTCTTTCACTTCTATTCCAAGTTCCTCTGCTTTTGCTAGTTCTTCTTCTTTAATCTCACGGGAGGCATCATTAAAGTCCGTTCCGCCCTCTTCCAGGAAACGTTTGAAACCAGCACTTGTGCCCGCTCGACTAACTTCGACCGATACACCTTGTTGTTCATTAACCATATATTCTTCAGCAAGTCTAGACATTAATGGAAATACAGTTCCAGAGCCGTCAATTTCAACAATACCTTCCAGCTCTTCGGATTCGCCTTCTTGTGTTTCTATTGAATTGCCACTTGTTTCTTCTGACAATTCCTCTGAACCTGTGTCATTACCGTTATCTGTTCCTCCGCATGCTGCAAGCACTGTAACGAATGCTCCGATTACGAGGAACATAAGGAATTTCTTGAGTTTCATACGACTTTGTCCTCCCCAATAATAGATGGATTTTATCTTGAGCGCTTTTCGCTCTCAAGTACTAGTATAGTGTCCCAATGTAAAGGAAGTATTAGTCGAATGTAAAGCTTGTGTAAATTTACGGAGCTTCTATAGTATATGCAGCTTTCTTCTAAATCTATGCCCCTTTCTATCATTTCCTTTCGATTATAGAAATGGATGGATAATGAAAAGAAAGGGAGATGAAAGAGATGAAAATTTATCTTGATGCCGG
The DNA here is from genome assembly GCF_009746545.1 of Oceanobacillus sp. AG. Taxonomy (NCBI): domain Bacteria; kingdom Bacillati; phylum Bacillota; class Bacilli; order Caryophanales; family Bacillaceae; genus Oceanobacillus; species Oceanobacillus sp. AG. Next base: position 97,152 of record NZ_WOWT01000012.1, on the reverse strand, counting down.
ACATGGTGGAGAAGATTCCGGTGCGATCGGAAATGGTTTGCAGGAAAAAGAAGTGGCTCTTGATTTGGCGCTTCGGATTCGCCGTATGCTTCGTGATTATCCGCAAGTTTTAATGAAATTGAGCCGAACGACTGATGCCACGAAGAGTCTTCCTGCGAGGACAAATGAAGCGAACAGCTGGGGGGCAAATCTTTTCTTGTCGCTTCATTGTAATGCTTTTAATGGACGAGCCCGGGGATATGAAGATTTTATTTATAACAAATTGCCGGCAGGTTCTGTTACAAGAAACTATCAAACGATTCTCCACGAAAAAGTCCTGGGAGCAATTGGCATACCAAACCGTGGGAAGAAACAGGCCAACTTTCATGTCCTGCGCGAATCAAACATGCCGGCGATTTTAACAGAGAACGGCTTTATCGATCACCCGGAAGATGCGAAGTGGATGAAGCAAGCTGCCTGGAGAGAAAAAGTCGCAGCCGCGCATGTAGAAGGGTTAGTTAAAATCTTTAACTTAAAAAGCTCTAGCTCTAGTAAAGAGGGATACCAATTAATTGCCGGTTCCTATGCACAAAAAGCAAATGCAACTGCAAGACAAGCACTACTCACCTCAAAACAAATCCCGGCCACGGTAAAAGAAGCGTCGATAACTGGAAAAAAGCTATACCGTGTCATCGCCGGCACCTATCCGAGCCGATCTGCAGCAGAAATCGCTCGCAAACGCATCTTGCAAATGGGGATTGAAACCTTCATCTTTTAAAATAGTTAAACACTCGACAAAACAGCCGGGCATATTATGATGTGCCCGGCTGTTTAAGTATCTTTATTCAAGCATTATATGGCTCTATTGAGTCTTTTATTTTAATTCATCACCCATTTATCCTTACTAAATAGGATTCTGCTGATAATGAAGATAATGATGATACAGACGAGATTACTGCCAATCGTCATCAATATATGCCCATAATTCACCACACCAAACAATAATTCCGTAAGAATCGCAAAGATATTTACAAATGGCAGAATAAAATGATTCATCGTGAATTCATTCACACCGAGTCCGCCAATCATCATCGCCGGGAAAATAATCACCATCATAATCGGTGTGCTATAACTTTGTGCTTCTTTTACTGTCTTACCCACAATACTTGTAATCATTAAAAGAGCACCAACGAAGAATGAATAGACTAGCGTAACAAGTGCACCCATCCCAATAATCGTGACCATGTTATCACCAAACGAAATGGCAGCTTTTAAATGTTCCGTAAAGAAGGCTACCTCAATTGCAACGACGGCGAGCGTAATAACTCCAATAATGACCCCGACAGAAGATATCGTTAAATATTTTGCCATTAGTAACGTAGAGCGATTTACTGGCGTCATAAGAAGTGCTTCCATCGTTTTCTTTTCCTTTTCACCCGCAAAGATATCTGCTGCCGATGGACCAGCTCCCACTCCAATAGCAATCGATAGAATAAGTGGGATCAACAGAGCCAGCACCTGGATATTACTATCCTCCGTGTTCGTCTCCCGTTGCTCCACTGCAACCGCCTGAGTGATGGATGGATCGATATTCGCTTGTTGCAGTCTTTCTGCGACAACAATCTGTTCATATTCTGCAAGCTTGCCACTTACAAGATAAATAAGATTAGAAGATTTTTGACTGAATGTATCCCCGATCAGCTCCACATTGCCAGCTTCTCCCGCTTGCACTTCCGCGTCAAAGTTATCTGCAAACACAATTGCTGCTTGAACTTCTCCATCGATAAACGCCTGTTCCGGATTTTCCGCACGTAAGAGTTCCACCTTATCCAATGTTCCAAGTATTGTTTCCTGTTCAGCGGAAATGTCTTCTTCCACAGCCAATGTGTATGTTTCATCTTCCCCGTCACTAATCAAACTTTCATAGAAAAAAGTTAATGCGGACATCATAAGAATCGGTAACAATACGGTTAATAGCAATGTCCGCTTATCACGGAAGGAATCAATCATTTCTTTTTTATAAATTTTAAATAGCATAGCCATCCGTCCCCCTTACTAATTTACTCATAAAGATATAGTTTAAATCCCGACTGTTTTCCTCTTCATATAAGGCCTCTTTCTCCCCATGGTAGATAAGTTCACCTTTATGGATCATCGCGATATGGTCACAGAGCATATCAACTTCTTCCATAATGTGGCTGGAGAAGATAATCGTTTTTCCTTGTGTTTTTAGCTCCTGGACGAGCTGGCGAAAAACGTTGGAAGCGGTGATATCGAGTCCGGTTGTCGGTTCATCGAAGAGAATAATTTCCGGATCATGGATGATTGCACGAGCGATCGCCATCTTCTGACGCATCCCTTTAGAGAAACCGTCCACTTTCCGGTCAAGAAAGTCGCGCATACCGAACATTTTCGTCAGTTCATCAATCCGCACCTTTGTTTCATGCTTGCTTAAATGATAGAGCGCTGCAAAGTATTCGAGATTCTCTCTAGCGGTCATGCGGTTATAGAGCCCAGTCTCTCCGCCGAACAAGACACCCATCCGCTTTTTAATTTCATCTGGTTTCTTTACTGTGTCATAGCCTTTTACAACAATTTGTCCTTCTGTCGGTGTAAGCAATGTTGCGATGGAACGGAGAAGCGTCGTTTTCCCTGCTCCGTTCTCCCCTAATAGACCGACGATCTCTCCTGCATGAACTGTAAAGGACACATGGTTTAAAGCAGTTATTGAGAGTTTTTTATCTTGAAATCGTTTCGTCACGTTTTGAATTTCAATCATTTCGTTCCCATCCCTTTTTTGATTTGTTACATTCATTGTAAGCAAAACCATCGCCTCTTTCACCGGACATGTCGCGAATCATTCCTTTGATGTCGTGAAAATGCCTTATCTGGCTTTGAAATGGTATAATGAAGAAAAACTATTGCGTCATTTTACATAGAAAGTACGGGGGTTACAAGTATGCTGAAGGTTGGAATCGTTGATGACCGTCAGATTGATTTAGATAAGATAGTTGGGATTGTATCACAGATTGATGATGTGGAGATCGTCTTCTCTACTACTTCTGCAGAGGAAGCCTATGAGCGGATTAAAGATGAAGAAATCATGCTGCTCGTCGCCGATATTGAAATGCCCCATCTTTCCGGCTATGAGCTCGCAGATATTATCCATTCCCACGCGCTTCATATTGACGTTATTTTCGTAACGGCAAATAGTGGGTATGCGGTCCATGCCTTTGAAATCAATGTACATGACTATATTATGAAGCCCTATACGAAAAATCGGCTCACGACATCAATTAAACGGATTATGGAAAAGTCCCGGCAAGCGGAAATTACAGGGAGACTTTACATTAAACAGAAGAACAACATTCATATTATCCAGAAAAAGGATATCATTTTCATTGAACGAACAGGCAGGTCATCCACAATTTTTACAAAAAGTGGAACCATTAAGACATATCAAACGTTAAAAGAATTAGAGGGAGAGCTAAGGGAAAGGGATTTTCTTCGCTCACACCGTTCCTTTATCATCAACATCCACTACATTCAAAATTTCGAGCTCTACGCGAAAAACTCCTTCATCGTGAACTTTGACGGCATAGAAGAAACCGCAATGATTACAAAAGAAATGGTCAACCACTTGCAGCAAAATTACTTTTAACACCGGGACAACTGCTCTGACCCTCTGTCCCAGTGCGGGACACGGGGTCAGAGCAGTTGTCCCGATTGATAGGAGGTTGGAAATGGGGATTGTGCGTCTTTATTGGGTGAGTGTTGTCTTGCTTTTCGCGTTTCATTTGGAGCTTGCGGGGCGAGCTTTACCTTTTGATTTTCCCTTTTATGTATCAATTATTGTAGCTTTGTTCCTTGTTTTTCTACTTCAAAGAAAAATGATCGTGCAGATTGAGGCGCTTGGAGCAAAGGTGAATTTGGGGTTATACAGTATCCAGCTACTTGTTTTATTCATCTATTTATTAAGCGGGCCTGGCCTGATTTCACTTATTCCATTTCTCCTCTTCCTTTCCGTTGAAATAATGAGACTTACATTGGGCCGGAAGCTTTATCATAAGGATGAGCTTATCCATTCCCACACAAGGGAAATTGAGCAGATGAATGAAGCCTTTCTCATCGTCCGGAAAGAAAGACATGACTTTTTAAAACATATCTCTGCGATGCATTATATGCTTGAAAATAAGAATCATAAAGAAGCAACAACGTATTTAAATGAGCTTGTGGAAGGGTATAAGGAAACAAACCTGTCCATTCAAGGAGAAAGAGGAACGGTTGCGGGTATTCTGCATCAAAGTTACCGCAAAGGAAAAGATAATGGGATTGAAGTAACGTACGATCTCGAAGCGGCAATTTCAAGCTTGCCACTTTCCGATCGAGATTTAACTGAACTAATCGGGAATATACTGGATAATGCGCTGGAAGCAAGCGCCGAATGGCAAAAAGAGACCGGAAAACAGGCCCATATTACATTACAGACTTCAAAACGGAGCGGATTATTTATTTTAAGCTGTAAAAATTACACCCTCCCCATACCGAACGATGTACTTGATCATTTATTTACGAAACAGGCGAGAACGACCAAATCAGGGGATCATGAGGGACTTGGTACACAGATTATCGCACAGATTACCCAGAAACATGCAGGATATCTTGATTTCGTTTATAAGAACCAAACCTTTACACTGCAAATTAAATTGCCTGCCATCTTGAAATCGGGCGACACGGAATAAAGACGAGGAGGAGCACAATGGTTCTTTACCGCTTACCGCTAATGATACTGACGCTTAGTCTCGTATATATTTTCATCGCTCCCGATGAGCCTTTTACGTTCAAACTCTTTTTTAAACTATTGCCAATGATTGTCATTATACTTTATGCATTTCGGATTGCTCCAGAAAATAAAAGATGCGTCCATTGGTTCATCATGCTTGGTCTCGTCTTTTCGATGATTGGCGATGCGACACTGCACTGGTTTCTCATTGGTCTTGTCGCCTTCTTTATTGCCCATATTTGTTATGCTATCGGCTTCCTCAAAGTTGCCAAATTCACGAAGCGGCGGATACTTGCCGCAATTCCAATTGGTATCTATGCTATTATTTTCGGGATATTCCTTATACCTGCGTTAACGGATGCCGGAGAGCAAGTACTTGCGGTCCCAGTCGTTGCTTATATTATCATTATTTCACTAATGCTCTTGGCTACAATTTTAACAGGCAATCGACCGGCGCAATTCGGGGCATTGTTATTCGTTATTTCTGATTCGATTCTTGCTTGGAATATGTTTGTGGCGGCCGTTCCATTTGCGAAGGCCCTTGTCATGCTCCCCTACTATGCAGCTCAATTTTTCATTGCAGTTAGTCTCTACTCGCTCATTGAACAAGACAAGCGCATCGTTTGGTAGCAAAATAGGAGTGTAAAACAACTATTTTTGATATGCTTATAAGGTATTATTCAACTTTTACAACAACCTAACCGTATAATTACTTTCATTCAGCGCAAATGTTTCGCACGTTCTGTTATGTAAGAGCACTAATCGCCGTTCAGTTGCCCGGCGGACGGATGCGCATCCTACGGTACAGCCGTAGCCTCGACGCACAGGAAGTGATAATACAGGCGTTGCCACATACGAGAGCGAACTTAGTCTGCCTCGGAAGAAAAGCACTTCCTGCGGGAGCTTAGGACTAATGCTTTTCACGCAGGAGTAACCCGGCCGCCTGTGGAAAGCGAGAGGTGTCTGAACTGCGGACCTCCAGGTAAGAGTTACTCTTACACTGAATGAAAGTAATTCCTAGTTTTTATAAAACTTATAAGTTGCAAGAGTTGGGTAATGTAGTTCTAAACATAGGGGGAATTTCATGTGAAGTTAACAACAAGGGAAGTTTTATCCATCCCAAATATTTTATCTTACATCCGGATTCTTCTGATTCCTGTATTTGTCTATCTTTTCATTCATGCAACGGACACAAGCGATTATTATCTTATCGGCATTATTATTCTTTTATCTGGTGTAACCGACGCATTGGACGGATGGATTGCCCGGACATTCAATCAAATTACAGAACTCGGGAAAATCGTTGACCCGATTGCAGATAAATTAACACAGACAGCGATCGTCGCCTGTCTATTGTTCCGCTATCCATATATGTGGATTCTGTTTATCCTCTTTGTCTTGAAAGAGTTGTTTATGGGAATCAATGGACTCATTCTTTTAAAACGCGGGAAAAAATTGGACGGAGCGAAGTGGTTTGGGAAAGTATCAACGGCTGTTTTTTACCTAGCGATGGGAATTTTAATTACATTTCCCAGCCTAGATACGTATTTTATCGCATTCCTCATGATTGTAACGGGTATATTCCTATCCATTTCTTTCTTGATGTATATCCCGGAATTCCTGAGATTATATGAAAAAAGAGAAGATGCTGTGCGTTAAGCTCAGCATCTTCTCTTTCATTTATAAGATCATTCATGAGGATTTTGTGGTCAGCAAATTAGCCTCGTAATGATTTCAAAGCACTGCTCCAAGCAATGACTTGATCTAACATTTGGTTTGCATTATCTGCATGGTAATCAGCTGGCTTGAAGACGGAGAAGTTTTCAAAGTCAGCTAGTAGTGAGAATGTAACTGCAGTACGAACGTCTGCTACTTGTAATTCACCAAGAATCAGGCGCATGTTCTCATGAGCACGGGTTCCGCCAAGGCTTCCGTAACCAACAAATCCTGCCGCTTTATTATTTACTTCTGGATTTAAGTAGTCAAGCGCGTTCTTCAGTGCACCACCGATTGCATGGTTGTATTCTGGAGTGATGAAAATATATCCGTCAAAAGAAGCCATTTTATCAGACCAAGCTTTGATAACTGCATTTGCCTTTTCTTTTTCAGCTTCCGGTAAGCTTTCACCTAGGAATGGTAAACGGTAATCCGCTAGGTCTACTAGCTCATATTCTACATCTTGATCCTTGCGATTGTTCGCAAAGTCAAGTGTCCAATTTGCTACTTGTTCCCCATTACGTCCTTCACGAACACTTCCTAAAATAATACCAATTTTTAACACTCGAATTCCCCCTGTTATCTATAACTTACTTTTAGTTTAATTCAATATAAATGAATTACGCTTATTAATATACCATGATTTTTTTCATGTTGCAATCTTTTTGTTCTCTTTTATTATTTACTTATCATTTGTAAGTTTAATAACATAGGCACAGAGCGAATTTTTATTTTATCACGTATTAACGGTCTGTAATACCCCCTCCTCTAAACATGGGGGAAACCCAATATGTGAAGGATGGGGATAAACAGTCCGTAAATTCCTATTCTGTTCAACTTACATTCAGCGGGGAGGTAAGGATACCCCCACTGAATGAGTTTCACTTTACCCAATATAAACTCTTGGAACACGTTTCCCGATGAGACAAATGATTTCGTAATGGATGGTTTGTAGCTGTTCGGCTATTTCGTCGAGGGAGATGTAGCCTTCTTTTTCCTCACCAAATATCGTTATAATATCGTTATCCTGTACCTCGTCAATACTTGTTACGTCCACCATCGTCTGATCCATACAGATTCTCCCGACAATCGGCACCCGCTGCCCCCTTATCGTCACCTCACCACGATTGGACAGCTGACGAGAAAGCCCATCCGCATATCCAACTGAAAGAGTGGCAATCAGCGATTTTCTCTTGGGCTGATATGTACAACCATAGCTGATTGACTCTCCCGCCTCTACTTCCTTAATTAGCACCGCTTTCGTCTGGAATGTCATTGCCTGGGTCAAGCTAATCACTTTCTTCATATGTTTTGCTGGATAAAGACCATACATACCAATCCCAACCCGACACATATCCAAGTGCATCTCTGGAAAACAAATCGTTGCCGCACTATTACAACAATGCTTCAGCAGGGCGGAATAACCATGTTCTGCTAAATAGTCCGTCACTTCAAGGAAACGCGCAAATTGCATCCGTGTATACGTTTCATCTACATTGTCCGCGTCTGCAAAATGAGTATAAATCCCTTCAAGTTCGATCCACTTGCTGTCAATGCCCTTCACTAATTCAAGTGCTTCTTCCTTGGTCTGAACGCCAACCCTTCTCATCCCTGTATCTATTTTCAAATGGACCTTAACTGCTTGCTGCAATTCTTCACAGGCGGTAACAAGTGCGTCCAACACATCCTTGCTATAAACGGTGAGCGTAATTTTATTTATAATCGCTTCCTTTACAACTTCCGGTTTCGTATAACCGAGCACAAGAATCGGGGCTTCGATACCAGCCTTTCTGAGTTCAATCGCCTCATCAAGCAATGCGACACCTAAACGATCGGCACCAGCCGCTAAAGCAGCCCTCCCGACTTCCTCCGCACCATGCCCATAGCCATCCGCTTTTACGACAGCAAGTAGTTTACTATTTTTATTCATATGTTGTTTAAAGACTCGCGTATTTTCTCGGATTGCAGCTAAAGAAACTTCAACCCATGTATCTCGGTAACTTAATCGTTTCATCCGACAAACTCCTCTGTTCTTTCATTATCTTATATTTTACCATTTCCCAACATCCTCTGGATAGGGCATACTTTTCCAATTGGAACAATATATATTATGAAGGAGATGAAATAAAAATGAGGAAGTATTTCTGTTTCACTTGAAAAATATGCTAAAAAAGGCTTAGGTTGGGTAGAGTAACTCAGCATTTCAGTCTGCTTCTATTTTCCTGTCAACCGGTTAAAAATCGAAAGGAATCAGCAAAAAAGGAGTGGATAACGTTGGGTGCGAAATGGATAAAAATTGCCGCTCTTTATTTTATTATCGGAATTGGCTTTGGGTTATTTGCGCTTTACACGATCCAGCTTCAATGGGGGGCAACGCACGCTCATATTAATGTTGTCGGCTGGCTGTCTACTGGTTTAATTGGTGTTATTTACTCGGTTTACCCAAAAGCGGGAAATAGCCAACTTGGTAAATTACAATTCTGGCTTCATCAAATCGGCTTACCTTTTCTCCTTATCGGGATGATGATGATTTATCTTGATGTACCGCCAATCGTTCTTGAAATTTTCGTGTCTGGTGGTGGGGTTGCATTTTTAATCTCTGTTGTGCTGTTTATTATCAATCTATTCCAGAATGTGCACGCTTCAGAAAGTAAGTAATTATTTAGGGCATGCATTCCTTTCGATTTTTTATAAAAATAAGGTAAACCCAGTCTTAGGGTTTACCTTATTTACTATATGCTTTAAAAACTTCAATAAATTGTTCTGGAGAGCTTTTAACAATAAAGGAGTATACACCTTTGTTCGTATATACATACAACAGTCCACCTTTTGTTCCGAGCAACCGGTAGGACAAATCGTGAATTGTATCGATTGGAAACTCACGATGTTTCGTCACCAGTCGATCCTCATACAAATACATCATACGTTGTTCTTCAGTATTTGTTTGGGTGAGGGAATCGACGGTACGAATAACTTTCACATACGATTGTTCAGCCAAGAGTTGCGCCATAAATTACCCTTCAGCAAGTTGCAAATGATTTAATCTCCATTGCAACCATTGGTATTCGCGTGTTTTTCTCGGCAGGAATTGACGGATATCATCCTCATGATAGCCTACTTGCAGCCTCTTCTCGTCAACCATAATTGGACTACGCAACAGACGAGGATGCTTGTGAATCAGTTCCAATAATTCCTGAAGCGGTAATGCTTCAATATCTAGATCAAGATCTTTATAAATCTTGGATCGTGTTGATATAATTTCATCCGTTCCGTCAACGGTCATGCGTAGGATTCCCTGAAGTTCCGTTACGGTTAACGGATACTTCAAAATATTCCGCTCCACATAATGAATGTTTTGCTTTGTAAACCATTGCTTCGCTTTCCTAGTCGATGAACATGCAGCTCCATAAATTGTCACTGTCATATATCATACCCCATTTCAAATTGGTTTATTTTGCTATGCCTTTTTTCAATAAGTTCATTTCTGCTATAAAGCTTTCAATTGCTTCTTGATCGGATAGCTCTTTCGTAAACTTCTCGACAAAATTGCGGAATGCAACTGCCGATATAATGTGGATGACATGGGTCAGTTCGCTGTCTGATTCGATATTTAAAAGATCTCTATTAATTAGTTTCGTAATTTCTTCCATACCATCTTTTTTCAGATTGCTTTCAATTATTTCATTGAAGATGGTTTCAATCTGATGGGTTACGTTAAGAAGAGCATTCCGGAAAAAGTTATACTCCTTTTCATCAGGTAATTCAATAAGCAGATCATAGTAAAAAGCAGTGATTGCTTCGAATAAGTCTCCCTGATGTGTATGCAGTTGTTGAATAAACTGTTTGTTTCTACGGCTTGCCTGTTCCTTGAGAATATAGTAATAGGCGTCTTCTTTATCTCTGAAATATTGATAAAAGCTTCCCCGAGATATCCCTGCTGTCTTTACGATATTTGCGATGGAGGCCTCGTATAAAGGAACTCTAGAAAATTCTATTTCCATTGCCTTAATTAAGGATTGACGCTTTTTCTCTGGCAGATTAAAAAATGTTGCTTTGGGCATTCCTTTACCTCCATTTCTACCAGATAATGACACGGTGTCATCTTATATTTTTATAATAAATGACACCGTGTCATTTGTCAATGCAATACGGGGTATTCCTAACTTTTTACTTACTTATTCCACAATTACCTCTTTAAATAGTTATTACCTTAAATCGCTATCGTAAAACTCCTACTTTCTTCCCGAATCCCGCAGTTTTGCAAATATGTACCTAGACACTATTTTTTAAATAAAAGCTTTTTAAGCTGAACGGATGATTACTTTCATTACGGCTTGAATGCAACCTACTTCTGGAGAGCCACATTCCAGGTACCTCTCTTTTTCCGCGGGCGGCTGCCTAAGTCTCGACGCATAGGATGTCGCTAATACAGACGTTGCCACATACGAAAGCGTTCTTTAATTAGTGAACGAGCAAACACTTACGCTGTATAAAAAAGTAAGTAAGTCAGTTGTTCCTTTTGAGAGGGGTATTAGGAGATCGGAAAAACATCTATATGTGTCTGAAACCATAATGGATAGTTGGTTTTACTAACTACGCGAGGGAATAGTTCGCTATTTTAGGCTGTGAAAGTTGAAAGTAGTCAGCTATACATGAGCGTGGTGTATTTTCTAGAGCGATGAAATTTATGCTACATAATGGGTGAAACAGGAGGAGTAGAAGCATGGTCTTTCCTGGCCTATTACGGAATACGCCAGGAATGAGCCTCGCTTTTGTTTTAGGATCTTCTGGTTGACTGACGCAAGATGAAGACAATGAGGCCGAGGAATAAGACAGGTAGGATAATACTTAATAACATGAAATCACTTCCTTTCAGATACTTTCAATCGACTATGAAAACTAGTCTACCCGTCTGGAGGTAATTTCTAACATAGATGGTAAATTGTTTACTACAAATTTTGGGTTACGTTCCATCATATCAAAAACCCAATACAATTGCAAGGCGGATTTTTAATGAGCTTTTTGCGGTGTACCATTTTTTCGCGAAAGCTAGGTAGATAAAAAATGGTACCTTTCCAGATATACGGAAAAGTACCATCAGAATATTAAAGCATCACTTTACAAATATCATTCGTGAAAGCAACCGGATCTTCAATTGGAAGACCTTCGATTAGTAATGCTTGGTTATATAATAGATTCGTGTAAAGTTTCAAATGCTCGTCGCCTTGCTCTTTCGCTTGCTCTAAAGCATTCATAATTTCGTGATCCACATTAATCTCCAATACTTTATCTGCTTTAATTTGCTGATCATCGGGCATGGAATTAATGATTTTTTCCATTTCAATTGAAATATCACCATCTGCTGTAAGCACAACCGGATGAGATTTCAAACGTTTTGAAGCACGGACAGCTGTAACCTTATCCCCTAATAGCTCTTTCATTTTCGTAAACAGCTCTTCGTGTTCCTTCTCTGTTTCTTTCTCTTCTTCCTTCTCTTTCTCATCTTGTTCAATGCCAAGATCGCCACTTGAGACGTTTCTAAATTCCTTCTCTTTATAGCTCATGAGCATGCGGATTGCGAACTCATCAATTTCGTCTGTGAAATATAGAATTTCATAACCTTTATCTTTTACAAGTTCAGTCTGCGGAAGCTTGTCCACGCGGTCAACGCTATCGCCTTGTGCATAGTAAATATATTTCTGCTCTTCTGGCATGCGCTCAACGTATTCATCCAAAGTAACTAATTTCTTTTCTTTCGATGAGTAGAATAATAGCAAATCTTGCAGCACTTCTTTATGCTGGCCGAAATCGCTGTAAACACCGAATTTCAATTGCTGGCCAAAGGATTGGTAGAAGCGTTCATAAGCTTCCCGGTCATTATTCAGCACTTGTTTCAGTTGCTGCTTGATTCGTTTATTAATGTTTTTGGCAATTGTTCTTAACTGGCGATCATGCTGAAGCATTTCCCGCGAAATATTTAAAGAAAGATCCTCGGAATCTACTAATCCTTTCACAAAACCGAAATAGTCCGGCAGCAGCTCTGGACTTTTCTCCATAATAAGTACGCCGTTGGAATAAAGCTCCAATCCTTTTTCATATTCCTTCGTATAGTAGTTATATGGTGCGCTCTCCGGGATATAAAGAATCGCATCATAACGGACCGCACCATCAACGGAAAGATGGATATGTTTTAACGGTTTATCGAAACCATAATGCTTCTCCCGATAGAAGTTTTCATAATCCTCGTCGGTAAGCTCACTCTTATTCTTCTTCCAGATTGGGATCATTGTATTCAAGGTTTCTTCCGTAATGACGTCTTCATATTCGTCTTCCGTGCCTTCTTTCAGCTTACTTTCCGTCACGTCCATTTTTATTGGATAACGGATAAAGTCGGAGTATTTCTTCACGATTTGTTTGAGTCGGTATTCTTCTAGGAATTCATCGTAATTCTCTTCTTCCTCATTTTCTTTGATTTTGAGGATAATTTTAGTGCCTACTTCGGCTTTTTCTGCCGGTTCAATCGTGTACCCTTCAGGCCCAGTTGATTCCCATTTATAAGCTTCTTCACTATCAACAGAGCGACTGATGACGGTTACTTTTTCCGCAACCATGAAGGCCGCATAGAAGCCGACACCGAATTGCCCAATGATGTCATGGCCGTCTTTAATTTCATTCTCTTCCTTAAATTGATGGGAGCCGCTTTTTGCGATGATACCGAGGTTGCTCTCCATCTCTTCTTTTGTCATCCCGATTCCTGTGTCGGTTATGGTTAATGTTCGTGTATCTTTGTTCGGGTCAAGTTTGATAAAATAACTGTCTTTATCAAACGTGAGATTGTCATCTGTAAGTGCCCGGTAGTATAGTTTGTCGATTGCATCGCTCGCATTGGAAATCAATTCTCTTAGGAAAACTTCACGCTGCGAATAGATGGAGTTAATCACCATATCTAGTAGTTTCTTTGATTCCGCTTGAAATTCTCTTCTTTCCATCGTCTCTCTCCTCTTTCGTTAAAAAGTAAGAAGCAATATATACTAATCCATCTATTTTAATACCATATCCTTTCTATGAAGTCAATCAACTTGGGTCTCTGCAAGCTTCCTGAATTCACGGTATACTAGGGGTACAAGTAAGGAGGAATGACATGCTTAAGAATTGGTTGGAGCAGTCTGATTATACGGTCGTATTTACCGGAGCGGGGATGTCGACAGAAAGTGGCCTCCCGGATTTTCGGTCAGCAAATAAGGGGTTATGGACGAAGAAAGACCCCGCGCAGCTTGCAAGTACCGATGCACTCAACAATAATGTGGAAGAGTTTATTGCATTTTACCGGGAGCGTGTACTCGGAGTGAAGGAATATGGACCACATAAAGGACATTCGATCCTTGCCAATTGGGAGCGTTCCGGCAAAGTGAAGTCGATTATTACACAAAATGTCGATGGATTCCATCAACTTGCAGGCAGTAAGCAAGTCGCAGAGCTTCATGGTACCTTGCAGAAGTTGCATTGTGAATCATGCGGGCGCCAGTACGGTAGTGAGAAGTATGTGAAAGAGGCATTTTACTGTGAGGAATGTAATGGTGTGTTACGGCCTTCGATTGTTTTATTCGGGGAAAGTCTACCAGTCGATGACTTTGAATTTGCACTACAGGAAACAGAAAAAGCAGATTTGTTCATTGTGCTTGGCTCTTCCCTCACCGTTACGCCGGCGAACCAGTTTCCAATGCTTGCGAAAGAAAATGGTGCGAGATTGGTCATTGTTAATGCAGAAGATACCCCGCTTGATCGGTCCGCCGATTTGATTATTCAAGATAAGAAAATTGGTGAGCTTTTGCAAGAACTGGATGAGAATCTATAAGAAAAATAAAACAGACGTGGTAGCTCCCTCTCCTTATGAGGGTAGATACCACGTCTTTCATTTCTATTTTCCGGTTTTTCTCGCCCTCTTCTACTAGCTAGACACCTTTAAATGCTTTTCTATAAACATCGGCCAGTTCTGTGACGAGAGGTAACTTCGGATTTGCTGTTGTACATTGATCTTCAAAAGCTTTATCAGCTAAATGATCCACTTTTGCTTCAAATTCTTTCTGGGTGACCCCATTTTCTTCAATACTCATCGGGATATCCAATTCTTTTGCCAGTTTAATAATGGCTTGTACCAGATTTTCCACCCCTTCTTCGGTGGTAGCAGCTTGTAAGCCAATCGCTTTGGCAATCTCCGCATAACGCTTATCTGCAATGAAATGTTCATATTTAGGGAATGAGACAAATTTCGTCGGCTTCGTTGCATTATATCGAATAACATGAGGTAACAAAATAGTATTAGCACGGCCATGAGCAATGTTAAATTCACCGCCCAGTTTATGTGCCAAACTATGGTTTATCCCTAAGAACGCATTGGTAAATGCCATTCCGGCAATGGTCGAGGCATTATGCACTTTTTCACGGGCCTTCTCATTTGATCCATCATGATAGGCTTGCGGTAAATATTCAAAGATAAGCTGAATAGCCTTAATTGCCAACCCATCTGTAAAGTCGTTAGCCATATTGGATACATAAGCTTCAATCGCATGGGTTAAGACGTCCATTCCGGTGTCAGCTGTCACTGTTTTCGGTACACTCATTACAAATTGCGGGTCAATGATTGCTACATCCGGTGTCAGCTCATAGTCAGCCAGCGGATACTTTATATTATTCTCTTTATCTGTGATGACTGAAAAAGATGTGACTTCGGCTCCAGTCCCAGAGGTTGTTGGAATCCCGACAAATTGCGCCCGTTTTCCGAGTTGCGGGTATTTATAAGCACGTTTACGGATATCCATGAATTTCTGCTTTAAACCGTTAAAGTCTGTTTCAGGATATTCATAGAATAGCCACATCGATTTAGCGGCGTCCATGGGTGAACCACCACCGAGAGCAATAATGACATCCGGCTCAAATTCTCTCATCTCCGCCGCACCCCGCATGACGGTTTCTTTAGAAGGATCTGGCTCAACGTCTGAAATAATTCTACAATGGACATAATCCGGACGTTTTCTCAAGTAATATAGGACCTTATCAACGTATCCCAATTTGACCATCATCGGATCCGTTACAATGATAGCCCTTGAGATATTCGGCATTTTCTCAAGATATTGAACGGCATTTTTTTCAAAATATATTTTTGGTGGAACTTTAAACCATTGCATATTAACACTTCTTTTCGCCAATTTTTTGACGTTATATAAATGAACAGAGCTCACATTGCTAGACACAGAATTTCCGCCATATGAACCGCACCCAAGGGTCAGTGACGGGGTATACGCATTATATATATCGCCAATTGCCCCTTGAGATGATGGCTGGTTAACAATCAAGCGTCCAGCTTTCATCCGCTGACTGAATTCATCGATGACCTTCTGATCTTCAGAATGGATCACAGCAGAGTGACCAAGTCCACCAAATTCAAGCATTTCCTCACATCGTCTGAGTCCCATTTCTGTATTGTTTGCTTTATAACAGGCAAGCACGGGACTGAGTTTTTCCCGTGACAGCGGATAATCGGGACCCACTCCGGTTAATTCAGCGACCAATATCTTTGTGTTTTCTGGAACAGTGACTCCTGCCATTTTCGCAATAGTAGCTGCACTCATTCCAACAATCGCCGGATTAACAGAAGCCGTATTTTCATCAATGACCAGTTTTTCAACTTTTACCTTTTCTGTGGCATTTAAAAAGTAACAGTTCTGGGCAATCATCTCTTGTTTCACTTTTTCATAGATTGGCTCATCGATAATTACAGCTTGTTCGGAAGCACAAATCATGCCATTATCAAATGTTTTAGATAAAATGAGATCATTGACTGCTCGTTTGATATATGCTGTTTTTTCTATATAACAAGGGACGTTACCTGGTCCGACACCTAGGGCTGGTTTTCCGGAACTGTAAGCGGATTTCACCATTCCAGATCCACCTGTGGCTAAAATGAGCGCGATGCCCTCATGTTTCATGAGTGCTTGCGTTTTTTCCACAGCTGGTTGTTCAATCCACTGAATGCAGTGTTCAGGTGCACCGGCTTTTACAGCAGCTTCATATAGGACTTGGGCTGCTTTAGCACTTGATTTTTGTGCCCCAGGGTGAAAAGCAAAGATAATCGGATTGCCCGTTTTAATAGAGATAATGGATTTAAACATGGTCGTAGAAGTCGGATTCGTGATAGGAGTAATGCCAGCTATGACTCCAATAGGTTCCGCAATTTCAACGATACCTTCCATTTCATTTTCATTCATGACCCCTATTGTCCGTTCATATTTAATGTTGTGGTAAATATATTCCGTCGAAAACATATTTTTAATAATTTTGTCCTCGTAAACACCGCGTTTTGTTTCTTCTACAGCCAACTTGGCCAATTCCATATGTTGGACCAAGCCCGCTAATGCCATTTCTTTAATAATGTTGTTAATTTGGGCTTGATCCAGCATTTTCATTTCCTTTAATGCCTTATTCCCATTAACGACCAGGGCATCAATGCTCTCACCCGCTGATTTAACTTGTTTCTTTTCAAGTGTTTTTGTAGTCATGGTAAATCCTCCTCATCTTATATTGTGAAATATTGAGCATGTTGTTTTAAAAAAATATAGCCTATTGCTATCCAACTAAATATCATGTGAGGCTGAGAAAATAATGTCTGTTAATTAACCGTTAAACTCACCTCGCTTCTTTGTGAACCGTTGATCATGTTATTGCGTAATAAGATTTCTATCTCTTTCAAATTGATCATACCACCTGGAAACGCTTCCTGTTTCGGCAGATTATGACAAATCGGTGAAGTTATTCTATACTATATTCAATGCACATATTTTTTTAACAAAACTCTCTTTTTTCGCTGTATATTCATTTATACCTTCCTGTTTATGCCTTACAAAGGATTTCTTTATACGGCTCTAGCCTTGTTTCCTTTACAATATCTTTTTTAACTCTGAGAAACTCTTCTGTCCATTCGTGATTATGAGGTACCAGTCTAACTTCATTTCTTTTTAAACCTAATCTCATTAAAATATTCTCCCTTCTCCTAATCCATAAATAGAAACTCCCGCGGGATTCTTCGGTGCTGAATTCCAAGTTCCTCACATCTTCCATGGTTTTCGCCAATAATCTCAGGCTCATCTTCCCTTTATCCCTCAACAAGGGGTGTAATTGACAAGGCGGCAGGATTCACTTTATCCCGGTGTAACCGTCCGTAAAGCTCCCACCTCAAAGCTTTAGGTCATTCAAGAAAGTTTCAACAGCTAGCAACTAACGGCTTGCTGGGCGCGCGAATATATAAAAAGAGGTGGGGACAGCTTATATCCTCACCTCTTTTAATCTTTATGCCATCCACTTAGGTGGTGTATTTTTATCCCAGTAAATTTCACCGAGGTTGTGATGCTCTCTGAAGTCATCGTTTTGAAGATGATAGTGGAAGTTGAAATAGTAGCCTTCTAATGGCCGATTGTCACGACGGACGTGGAACTGGATGACATCTTCTTCCGTACGATAATCGGTTACGTGAAAGATTCGCTCACCGTAGCCCTTTGCTGGTTGTTCCGTAATTCCATAATAACGAACCGCCTCATCCCCTGCTTCAGCAGCTAACTCTTCTAGTACAGACTCCATTTTCGGCAAAATTACCGCAGAAAACTCATCCTCCACTTGTTCAGCAATACGCGGACCAAATTTCAGCATGCTTTGAATTTTCGCCTGTTCTTGTAACTCCCGTAAATAATCCGGTTCTGTTTCGACTTCAAGCATTGTTTCATAGCTTTCGAACGTCGCTTCACTTGCCCGGACTTCAGTCGCTTGATCGAATTCTGCTTTTGAGGAGAAAGTATCTTTATTATCTTCTGCTTCAATTTCCAATAACGAAGTCGGCGTGTACATTCCGAGTGTTGCAATCGCAATCAATGCAACGAGCGCTTTTTTCATCCACAACTTCATGGCCATCACTTCCCAATCATTTCCTTACTATAAGTTTAACATGTTATGGGCAGATGTCTATTGGGAAAATGGTTTATTTCGTTAACTTTCTATTAATTTTCTGGGACAAAGGCGTAAGCGTCCGTTTAGCAACGTACAAACTGGAGCACTCCGGAATGAGATAAAGGAAACACAACGAACGCAGTGAGTTGATGTTGACTTATCGATTGGAGGAGTGTGAAGTTTGATAGTTGCTGGGCGCTGGAGCCGGACGTGGCTAGCCCTGGATACCTAAGTTATCACAGCATTTTTATTTTATAGTTTCCTATTCTGGGACAAATGCTCTGACCCTCTGTCCCTACACATTCTCACTTTTTGGGCATAGGATATTGGAGCGAAATGTAAGAGGGGGAGTTTTTGTGATTATTCACGTTGTGGAGCCGGGGGATAATTTGTATGGGTTACATGAACGATATGGGGTAAGTATGACGGAGTTATTGCGAGTGAACGATTTGCCGGATCCGGAACGGCTTGTTGTTGGTCTGGCGTTACTTATTCCGATTAAGGGTACGTGGCATACGGTGAAGGCTGGGGAAAGCTTGTGGAGTATTGCTGCTAATTTTGGATTGGCTTTAAATCAGGTATTACAGGCAAACCCCGGGGGCAATCCCGAGGCGCTCATGCCAGGGCAAAGAATATTTATTCCGCTTGCACGTCACAATGTAGCGCCTGGCGAGACACTTGCAAGCATTGCAAATCAGTACGGAGTATCGGTCTATGCACTCGCTCAGGAGAACGCCCTTACGATAACCGAGCCTATCTTTAGTGGCCAAACGCTCTTTATTCCACGGGGGAAACCAATTATTGATGTCAATGCATATTCCTACCAGCAAGATGCAGCGGGTGCTCAGTCGATCCGTGAAGTTGGGGAACTGCTGACATTTGCGAGCCCGTTTGCCTATCAGGTTCAAGCGGACGGAAGCTTGGAGCCTTTTCCAGATGAACAGATGATTGCCGCAAGTTATGAAGAGAATGTTTTGCCAATGATGTCGATCTTGAATTTCACTTCAGAAGAAACCGGTTCATCGCTCACCCATACGATTCTGACGAGTAACCAGCTAATGGATACATTATTGACAAACATCCTCAATGTAATGAACGAAAAAGGCTATCGAGGGTTAAATATTGATTTTGAAAATGTATTACCCGAAGATCGGGAGCGTTTCAATAACTTTATACAATTGGCCGTCAACCGCCTCCATCCTGAAGGGTATTTCGTTTCGACTGCGGTAGCCCCGAAGACAAGCGCTGACCAACCTGGATTATTGTATGAAGCCCATGATTATGCAGCCCATGGAAGAATTGCCGATTTCGTTATCTTAATGACATATGAATGGGGATACCGGCTCGGTCCGCCTCAAGCGATTTCACCACTAAACCAGATGCGGCGGGTTGTAGAATATGCCCTAACCGAAATGCCCGCAGAGAAAATATTCCTTGGTTTCCAGATTTACGCGCGGGACTGGAAGTTGCCTCATGTTCAAGGTCAAGCCGCCCAAACATTCAGCCCTCAAAGGGCAGTGGAGCTCGCTACCAAGTATAATGCAGAAATTCAGTTTGATAGAGTTGCCGCTTCTCCGTTCTTTCGCTACACGGATGAAGACGGTGTAGATCATGAAGTGTGGTTTGAAGATGCGAGAAGTGCTCAAGCCAAGTTTGATTTGGCAAAAGAATTGAATCTTGGCGGGATCAGTTATTGGGCACTCGGCTACCCTTTCCCACAAAACTGGGAATTGCTGCGGGATAACTTTACGGTGAGGAAGAGAATCTAAAAGTGCAAAGGCCGATTCGCGGGCGCCTGGGACTGTGATTACTCGTCCTACCAAAAGATCTGCTAGTTACTCGTCGTATTGCAAGCTTTCTGGGTGGAGAAACTCTCCTCGCAAAGCTGCAAGAAGATTACTCTTAGGAGCTTACTCAAGAAGGAATTAAATTAGGCAATGCTTGAGCGCAGAGCGGACGTGGCTAGCCCTGGATACCTAAGTTATCACAGCATTTTAATTTATAGTTTCTTATCCAACGAGGAAAGGACAGCTTGATGGGCTGTCCTTAGTCATTTCCGTTATAATTTTCCGTTCGGTTGATGAATTCTTCGGCAGCACTGTAGCCTTGTTGTTTTAGATACCAGCTGTTTGCTGCTGCTTCAATTAAGCCCGCAACATCTCTTCCCGGCTGGAGCTGGATTTTAATATGAGGAATTTCAACTCCCATATAATTCGTATATTCTGTCTTTAATTCGAGATCATTGTTCAGCTCATTAGCTCCCCATTTGGTAAGCTCAATATCAAGGGCAATCCTCGTTTCTTCCTGGAACGCTTTCCTTCCGTAAACACGGACGATATTTAACAGTCCTACACTTCTTAGAGCAAGGAATTCTTTATTCATCTCATTATGTGTCCCAAGAATCGTCCGGTGACTGAGTTTTCTCAGTACGACAATATCATCAGCAACAAGACGATGCCCGCGCCCAATGAGCGTATAAGCGGTTTCACTTTTTCCTATTCCCGATTCACCGCGCAGAAGGATTCCGATGCCGAACACATTCAGACAAACGCCTGGTACAGCAATCTCCTCTGCAAGTGCTCTACCTAAATAAGCGTCCAATTTAGAGATGAACTCATACGTAGAATCATTCGTCCGAAGCAATGGAATTCGCTCCTGGTTGCAGTACTGTTCAAGATAGGTCAATTCCTCCTGCCCCCGCGTCACAATAAAACAAGGAGGATGATAATTGACAATGTTGCCGATTCTTTGTTTCCTTTCTTCCACACTAAGCGATTTCAAGTAATTTATTTCCGTTAGTCCGAGAACTTGCACGCGTTCCGTTGGGAAAAAATCAAAATAACCGATAAACTCGAGGCCAGGCCGGTGCGATTTATTCTTCGATACCTTTCTGTCGAGACTATCTTCTCCTGCGAGAATTTCCAAGGATAATTCTTTCGCAATTCGTTCTACACTAATCGTTTTCACTTTTCCACCTAATTTCTCTTTTTCATGTGAGTATCCGTTTCAGCGATAATTGTATCTATTATACAATATATTACCACATATATTAAGGAGACATAGAAATTTAACAAAAATAATAAAAGCCAGATCGGAAGTCCGAAAATCTGGCTTTAAACTTATTGGGTCAAATCTATCTTTTTACTTGTATAGTACATAATGAATCCGCCAATTGTCATGGAGAGTAACTCACCAATAGCAACCGTAAGATAAGACCACCAAAATGGCAGATCGAATATTAAATAAAGTTGCACAGCGACACTAAACATCGATAACGTAGCGATAAAAGCTGTGACAATAAATTTAGCTTTTACATTTTTTATATTCTTGGTCACAGCCCTAGCGACAAGCAAAACTGCAAGGGTCGCGAGTCCGCCAATTGGCACATCGATAAACCACATCGGTGACATGAAGTTTGCAATTACAACTCCCAAGAAAACTGCAACGACATATCGTTTGTGAAATAATGCCAAGTAATTGAACATTTCGGATAAGCGGAGCTGGATTGGCCCAAAGCTAATGACAGATAAAATGAGGGTGACCGCCATATATAATGCGGCAACTAAGGAAATTTTCACTATACTCCTAGTTGAAGTCAGTGACTCTTCGTGTGCTATAGAACTATTCATTTGATAAACTCCTTTGTAAAATAGCAAATTGCTATTTTAGTAATAATTATGGCCAAAGGATCGGACAAGTGCCCTACAAAGTGCCATAATACAAGCAAAAAAGCCTGCCAGATGAGTATAACAAAAAACCCTTCTTTTGCATAGAAGGATTTTTGTGGAAAATAGTTATGATACGCTATTTAACAGTCCAACCGCCATCGACTGGAATGACAGCGCCATGAATATAACCTGCCGCGCTGCTAGCAAGATATAAAGTAAGGTTCGCAACCTCTTCTGGTTCAGCCCAGCGCCCAGCCGGCGTCTCTTCTGCTACCCAGTTTGCCATCTCGCCTCCATTTGCGAAGTCCTTAGCATTCATTGGAGTCCGGATCGCCCCAGGCGCGATCGCGTTTACCCGGATTCCTTTTCTGCTGAAATCATAGGCAAGCTGCTTCGTATAGCCAACAATTGCATGCTTCGAAGCCGTATACGCTGCTCCTCCGCCTCCTGCAACAAGCCCGGCAATCGATGCGGTATTCACAATAACCCCTTGTTCCCATTTCAACATATGAGGAAGGATATAATTCGTAACGTGGTAGATTCCTTTTACGTTTGTATTAAATACGTCATCCCATAATTCCTCTGTCGTATCGAGCGTCGTTTTGTAATCATCGAGGATGCCTGCTGTATTCACCAGAATATCAATTCGGACATATTCCCTTAGCGCCTGATGGACAGCTTCTGCAACTTCTGACTTTTCCGCGACATTCGCACACCAGAACGCAAATGTCTCCGGATAGGCCTGTTTTAATAACTGCAGGCCGGTTTCATTCTGATCCACCCCAAAAACAGAAGCGCCTTGCTTTAAGAAGGCTTCTGCCTGTGCATATCCAATACCCGAAGCTGCACCTGTAATAAATACCGTCTTCCCGTCATACTCTGAAAAATTCAAGCATCATCATCCTTTTAACATTTTTTATATTAAAAAAGAGCCCATTAAAAAAGGCTCGTCTTTATTTGACTACTTCCCAATCTTCCGCAAGCAGATCACAAACAGTCGGGGTGAACATTGTATACCCTTCACCCTCAACATTTATTAATAAATATGGATTCAGTTTTTCACCATCGATTGTACTTTCACCAACAAGTTTGACATATAACTCAGCACCCGGCCAACCGGAACGGATTATCTTTTCACCTGCACGAAGACGTGGCAAAACCTCTTCAAATTTCATTGCGAAACCACCCTTTCTTTATATATAAAAGTATAGAGGATACATGAATTGATTTCAAATTTACCGGGACACGGGGTCAGAGCATTTGTCCCACTGCTCAAAAAAACACCCACATATTTGCGGGTGTTTCTCTAATTATTTATTATACACTTGCCAGCAGTTCGGGTTCTTTCGTTTCGTTTAACTCAAGTGCTTTAGAGGTTGATTCTTTGATTTCACGCAGTAATTCCGGATTTTCACGTAATTTCATTCCATAGGATGGAACCATTTCTTTAATTTTCGGTTCCCATTCTTCCATCCGTTCCGGGAAGCAGCGATTCAAGATATCCAACATAACCTGTACGGCAGTGGATGCACCTGGTGAAGCACCGAGTAATGCAGCAACTGTTCCGTCCGCACCTGTAATTACCTCGGTACCAAACTGTAATGTTCCTTTTCCGCCGTGATCCGTATCTTTAATGACTTGGACACGCTGTCCAGCAACAATCAAATCCCAGTCCTCACTCTTCGCATTCGGAATGAATTCACGAAGTTCTTTCATCCGCTGTTCTTTTGATTGCAGCACTTGTGTCACTAAATATTTCGTAAGCGGCAACTCCTTCGCTCCTGCTGCAAGCATCGTAAATACGTTGCTCGGTTTTACCGAAGTAATTAAGTCCATATTGGAACCCGTCTTCAAGAACTTCGGTGAAAATCCGGCATAAGGACCGAATAATAATTGCTTCTCATTATTGATATAGCGTGTATCCAAATGCGGTACGGACATTGGTGGAGCACCGACCTTCGCTTTACCGTACACTTTCGCATTATGCTGTTCCACGATTTCCGGATTATTACATACCATGAAGATTCCGCTAACCGGGAACCCGCCGATACGCTTGCTCTCTGGAATGCCTGTTTTTTGTAAAAGATGCAAGCTACCGCCGCCACCGCCAATAAAGACGAATTTCGCAAAATGGCTTTCCGTCTTACCAGTTTCCAAGTTTTTCACTTTGACTTCCCAGCCTTTGCGTTTTTGCTTCAGATCTTCCACTTCATGATTGTACTGGATATCTGCTCCAGTCTCGTCTAGATGTTCAAATAACTTCCGAGTTAAAGCGCCAAAGTTCACATCTGTTCCACTATCAATCTTCGTCGCGGCAATCCCATCTTCAAGTACGCGGTCATTCATCATAAGCGGCAGCCATTCCGCTAATGTTGCAGGGTTCTCCGTGTATTTAATATCTTCAAACAAAGGATTTTCCTTCATCAATTCATAACGTTTCTTTAAAAATTCGACATTCTTTTCACCTTGGACTAAGCTAATGTGCGGCAACGCTCTAATAAACTTCTCCGGATCCTGCAATAAGCCTTTCTTTACAAGATAGGACCAGAACTGCAAGGAAACTTGGAACTGCTCATTCACATTATTTGCCTTTGTTACATCGATTGTGCCATCTGGATTTTCAGTCGTATAGTTTAACTCACATAATGCGGCATGCCCTGTACCAGCATTATTTAATTCATGTGAACTCTCTTCCCCTGCTTTCTCAAGCTTCTCAAACACTGTAATGTTCCACTCCGGCGCCAATTCATGCAATAGCGTACCAAGCGTTGCACTCATAATTCCAGCACCGATTAAAATAACATCTGTGTTCTCCCTTTTATTCATACTATCCTCTTCCTTATCTGTATATTTTGAACAACGGCGCAAGCACCCTTACAGGCTAAGTACGCGATTCGTTACGCGGACGCCTGTACCAGCGTATCCAGTAGTCGCAGCAACGTACAAACTGTTCCTTCCAGAACGGAAGGTAGTTCGGTGTTGCCCCACTGAATGAGTTTCACTTTATAGTTTCCTTTGCTCCCCAAAAATGAAAGTGCTTCCACAAATTCAATTACCTTAAGAACCCAATAGATTCTGCCCATAGATAAATTCATATAGTTGTAACACTATTATTTTAGCATATTCCCTAAATCTGCTCCAGCATTCCACATGAAAACAGTTTTTTATGATTAAATGAGGAGCAATAACGGATAAGTTATCCATTATTCGTCTGAAAAGCTCGTCAAGCTACTGACAAGTGATAAGAAAAATTGTACAATGGAATATGAATTGTTCATGATATTCAACATAACGGTATGTTAAATATAGAATGGAAAGGGATGCGGGAATGGAAGTACGTGTGGAGAAAGATTTTTTAGGTGAAGTAGAGATACCTGACACCGCCTATTATGGTGTACAAAGCGTGAGGGCAAGGGATAATTTCCCCATCACAGGCTACAAGACGGATGTGACACTTATCCGGGCAATTGGTTTTGTTAAAAAAGCTGCTGCGATGACGAATGCCGAGCTCGGTCAACTGGATAAGCAAATCGCTGAAGCAATTGTAACAGCTTCGGAGGAAATAATTAGCGGGAAATTTGATGACCAATTTATCGTCGACCCAATTCAAGGTGGAGCGGGAACTTCCTTCAATATGAATGCGAATGAAATTATCGCGAACCGAGCACTCGAATTATTAGGCGAAAAGAAAGGCAACTACAGTATTATTAGCCCGAACTCGCATGTCAATATGGCACAATCAACAAATGATGTTTTCCCAACTTCAGTAAATATAGCACTTATCGAACGCCTACATCATCTCGTTGATAAAATTGCCAAGCTTGTCGATGCCTTAAAGTCAAAATCTGAGGAATTCGATAATGTCATTAAAATGGGAAGAACCCATCTGCAGGATGCTGTTCCAATCCGTCTTGGCCAAGAATTCATTGGCTACCATTCTGTTATTGATCGTGACTTAGAGCGAATCAGCAAATCAATCAAAGGCTTACGCTCCATCAACCTCGGTGGAACATCTGTTGGAACTGGACTCAACGCCCTGCCAGAATACACGGAGAAAGCTGTTGACTACTTAGCAGAACTGACAGGATTTGAACTGAAAAGCAGTGAGAGCCTGATTGATGCAACTCAGAATACAGATGTCTATACCGAAGTGTCTGGCATGCTGAAAATCCATGCATTAAATATATCGAAAATCGCTAATGACTTGCGCCTGATGAGTTCCGGTCCGACTGCAGGACTTGGAGAAATCAATCTGCCGGCACGTCAAAGCGGCTCTTCCATCATGCCAGGTAAAGTAAATCCGGTTATTTGTGAAGTAATTAGCCAAGTCGCTTATCAAGTTGTTGGGAATGACGCAACAATTGGAATGGCAGCAGAAAATGGACAGCTTGAATTGAACGTAATGAAGCCAGTCCTTGTATTCAACCTGCTCGAATCCATTTCTATTTTAGAAAATGGAATTCAGATCTTTAAAGAATATGCTATTGAAGGAATGACGGCGAATATCGAACATTGCCGGAATATGGTCGAACGCAGTATTTCTCTTGTTACTGCGATTAATCCATATGTTGGTTATGAAAAAGCAACCGAAGTCGCCCGGATTGCAATTGAGACAAATCGCCCGATCCGTGAAATCTGTATTGAAAACGGAATTCTTACAGAAAAAGAAGTCGATACGATCCTCGACTTAAACAACTTAACTTCCCCTGGAATTGCTGGAAGAGATAAAGTATATGCAGGGAAATAAATAATTGAAAATGGTCGGTTCAGGAACTATTCCTAGCCGACCATTTATTTTGCCGTTCAAAATAATATTGCAATACATAAGTAGCCTGCTTGCATTGGGGGTGTGCTTCGATATTTTTTAGTAATCCTTTAATCACCGCTTGATGCAATGAGGGATTCATCAGCTCATTTTTTAACATAAGAATGGATTCTTTTTCCACAGATTCGTTCAGCGAAGCAATCGTCTCATCAAGGATCGCGTAAACCCTCTCCTTTGTAATCGATGTTCCCTGTGACCCTTTTAGCATAACGTAGACATCTTCTGTAATTGCCGGTTGGCTTGTATGTTTAGCCAAAATATGCGTCTTTTCCACAAGCGATTCAGCGAGCAGTTTTGCGTCAAAGGGCAGATCTGTAAGGAGCAATATTTCCATATAACTCTTCATGAGGCCAAGAATCGTATAGACGAGATCATATTTGTTCTCCAACACTTTTTCTCCATACACCTTTTCAAGCATCGTTAAAATCAATTCTTGCATCCGTTCATTATAGCCACTGATTTGCGTAATAAATTCCTCATCCAAAAAGTGAACTTGCTCTTTCATAAAGATTTTTGCGAATCCCGATTGCTTCAAAAAGCGTTCGAAGTGATATTCATAAAAATTATAGAGTAGTTGATCGGAAGCGCCTTCACTGACCACTTGGTCAACACCGGTAATAAACTCCTGTAAAAATTTATGAATTAAGGCCATAATCAGTTCATCCTTCGATTTGAATGAAAGATAAAAGGCTCCTTTTGATATACCAGAACGTTCCGTGATTTCTTGGACAGATGTTGCACGGAACCCTTGCTCAGCAAAAAGCTCCATTGCTTTTTCCATAATTAACTTTCTTTTTTCCATTTTTATCGTCCTGCTTTCCGCTATTTCTATTGACTTCTGACCAGCTGGTCATTTATTATAGAAAAATGAGTTTAAAATGTCAACAAAGGGACGGTGCAAATGAAAAGTATAGCTAATTTCGTTATGAAGAACAAGCTTGCGGTATGGTTACTCACCATTATCGTAACTGCTAGTGGTATTTATGCCGGGACTCAGATGAAAACAGAGTCCATTCCAGATATATCCATTCCTTATTTAATGGTGATGGATGTTTATCCAGGGGCAACCGCGGAACAGGTGATGGAGGATATATCCATCCCGCTTGAACGAGCGGTTGAAGACCTGGAAGATGTAAAAAATGTTTACTCTGACTCCTCTTCCAGCCTTTCCAGTATTCAAATTGAATATGAATATGGAGTTGATATGGCGGAGAAACGTCGTGAATTGCAGGACGCAATTGAAGGCGTCAACCTGCCAGAAGATGCCCAAGAACCGACGATTACAGCAATTAGTCTTGATATGATGCCGGTTCTTGCATTAAGCATCAGTAGTACAGAAGAAGACATTGTCGAGCTTACATCAACTGTAGATGAAGTCATTCTGCCAAAAATTGAAAAGTTGGACGGAGTAGCCTCTGCTACAATGGCCGGTCATCATGTAGAAGAAGTACAGCTTACATTCGATGAAGCCGCCATGGAAGAACTCGAGCTCGATGAAGAAACGGTAAGAGATATGATCCAGGCAAGTGACATGGCCGTTTCCCTCGGTCTGTTTGAGTTTACAGAAGGAGAAGAAGCTGTTGCCGTTGACGGGAAATTCACGACGGCGGAAGAACTGGAAGAGATGGTTATTCCAGTCACACCATCAGAAGAAAATCCTGTACCATTTGTAGAACTTGCTGATATTGCAGAAATCGAAACAGTCGGTAAGGTCGAGTCCATCTCCCGTACAAACGGAGAAGATGCGATTGGGATTCAAATTGTTAAAGGCCAGCAAGCAAACACAGTTGATGTTGTTAATGCGGTCAAGGATTTAATGGAAGAAGAACAGGATCGATTGGACGGACTTGTTGTAGATGTTTCGCTTGACCAAGGAGAACCAATTGAAGATTCCGTTAGCACAATGGTGGAAAAAGCACTATTCGGTGGAATAATTGCTGTTATGATTATCCTGCTTTTCTTACGGGATATTAAATCCACAATTATTTCCATCATTTCCATTCCAGTTTCTATTTTCACGGCTTTCCTGATCTTGAACTGGCTGGATATTACAATGAATATTATGACCCTCGGTGCGGTAACGGTTGCCATCGGACGGGTTATTGACGACTCGATAGTTGTTGTTGAGAATATTTATCGACGACTTCACTTGAAAGACGAACAACTTAGAGGGCGTGCATTAATCCGTGAAGCAACCATTGAGATGTTTAAACCTATCCTTTCGTCCACTTTAGTGACGATTGCGGTATTTGCCCCAATGGTCTTTATCGGTGGTATGGTTGGCGAACTATTCATGCCGTTTGCTTTAACGATGTCTCTAGCATTGCTCGCATCCTTACTTGTCGCAATTACAATTGTTCCGGCGTTATCCCATACATTGTTCAAGAAGAAATTATATGGTGACCGGACTGAAGTGAAACATAAAAAACAAGGAAAAATAACACAGGGATATAAGAAGTTCCTGAACTGGACATTAAATCATAAATTCATTACATCCTTTCTTGCAATTGCCCTACTCGTTGGAAGCTTATTCTTAACACCATTGATTGGCTTCAGTTTCCTAGGCAGTGATGAGGAAAAAGTGATGTATATCACCTATTCACCAGAACCAGGTGAGTTAATGGATGATACACTTGAAAATGTGGCAGAAGTAGAAGATAAGCTAATTGCCCGGGATGATACAGAAATTGTCCAGCTTTCCATTAATGATTCCACATCTCCTGAATCAGCGATGATGGGTACTGGTGGCGGCGGAGCACTAATCTTCGTTACGTTCGATGAGGATATGGAAAACTTCCCTGAAGTACGAGATGAAATTAAAGATTATATTACGGAAATCGGCCACTCTGGAGAATGGATCAGCCAGGACTTCTCTATGGATATAGGCTCGAATGAGCTAAGCTATACATTCTACAGTGAAAATCGAAATGATTTAAATGAAGCTGTTCGGATGGTTGAAGAAGTTATGACTGAAAATGAGCGCTTGGAAGATGTAACGTCGACTGCAGAAGGTGCATACGTCGAGCATATCTTGAAAGTTGATCAAGCGGATCTCCTGCAATATGGTTTAACAACAGGACAAATCGTCGGTATACTAAGCAATTCCTCTACAGAAGATGTACTGACAACGGTAGAAAAAGATGGTGAAACTCTTGACGTTATCGTTCAGCAAGAAGCAGAAACAGAAGCAACTTCAATTGATGAATTACTTGAATTAGAAGTACCTGTACCTGCTCAGCCAGGAACCGTACTTCCGTTATCTGAATTAGTATCTGTGGAAGAGGATTCAACGGTTGCTACATTGTCCAGAAGTAATAACCAATACTATGCGACCGTATCGGGAACGATTCTAGATCAAGATATTTCACAAGCAACTTCAGAGCTTGATGAGGCAATTGAAGATCTTGAACTGCCTCGAGGTGTGGAAGTAGGCATTGCCGGGGTTGCAGCTGATATGGAAGAAACATTTGAAAAGCTTGGTGTTGCGATGCTTGCCGCAATTGCGATTGTTTACTTCATCCTAGTTGTTACCTTTAGTGAAGGAATTGCCCCATTCGCAGTTCTATTCTCCCTTCCATTTGCAGTTATTGGATCTTTCATTGGTCTATACTTGACTGGTGACACCATTTCCGTAACGGTAATGATGGGACTCTTGATGCTAATTGGTATCATTGTCACGAACGCGATTGTGCTTGTCGACCGGATCATCCGGATGGAACGCAGCGGTATGTCGCTTCGTGAAGCGATTATCGAAGGTGGAGGCACACGTCTCCGTCCAATTCTGATGACAGCTATCGCGACAATCGGAGCCCTTATCCCACTTGCTGTTACAGGTGGCGGAGGACTTGTATCAAGAGACTTAGGTATCACCGTTATCGGTGGACTCGCAAGTTCGACACTCCTTACACTCATTATCGTACCAGTGGTATATGAAATGTTAAGTAAACTCTTTAAGAAAGACCGTAAAAATATTAGAGAAGATTAATCGAAAAGGACGACCAGAATATTCTGGCCGTCCTTTTTAATTGGCGGGAGGGACATTGGGGTCAGAGCATCTGTCCCACTGGGACAGATGCTCTGACCCCAATGTCCCGATTAAAATCCGAAATCTATTCCAGTTAGTAGGTACGTGGCGACGAGCAGTACTAGCAGGTAGCCTGCGCTGAGCCAGAACATGTCAAACTTCGGTTTCTTCACATTAACCAAGAATAGATAAATATGAATCATACCAAAAAGCATCAGACCAAACACATACATAATCATAAAGTATTCAATAGCAAGTAAACCAAAAAGTACGAAAACGATACAAAATACGAGCACAAACGGGATGTTTACTGTAACGTATTTCGTCAGCAATAATTTATGTTCCATTTTTCGGTTTCCAAAATAGGATAGCATGTAATATAAAGTAAAATAGCCAACCGCAAACGTGACGAGCCAACCAAACATCGTCTTGAAAAGAAACTCAATCCCTATCGAACTGCCAAAAAAGCTTCCTAAACCACCAAACATATTGTCCATAAGGTTTTTCACAGAGAAATATGCGAACACTCCAAGGATAAAAGATAAAAGAACGAATATAATGACACTTGTTTCTAAACTAATTGAACGGTTGGAGTTAATGACCGAATGCGGTTTGATAATCGCATCTTTTAATATCCCTTTTGATTCATTCAGACTCCTATCAAAATTGAAATTTACTTTTTTATCTTTGGAATCTGTTTCTTTTTGCTGATTTTCATTTACATTAGATGGTTGTTGAACGTTCTCTTGATGTGTGGGTTGGATCTCTTCTTGGCAAGTTGAAGCATGCTGATGAATAGTTTGTTCTTGCGGAGAAGCTGTAGACTTCTCATCTGTCCCCTTCTCGTAATCCCCTTCTAACTGTTGACCATTGTTTTTGTCCATGCTGCTGGTTCCTCCCTTTTTAGTATACTTTTTATACTATATATCACCCTACTACACGCAACATCTACGATAATAGGATGTTCCCTAGCCGAAGTCGGATGGGAAAGTGCCACCATTTTCCATTCTCTTTTATCCAACCATAACTCTAACCAAATCACAATGGACTTATGACATAGGCACATCGATTGAAAAAGCGCGGATTATTGATGTATCAACAAATCCCGCGCTTTTTAATTTTTTGGGACAGGGGGTCAGAGCATCTGTCCCAGTGGGACAAATGCTCTGACCCCAATTGTCCCACTCGGACTATTCAATATAATTTACGATATTATAAATACCCGCTGAACCACAGCACATATTTTTGTCTAGCAGTTCGAGATAAGTAATCCCTAGCAACTCCAGCGGCTTATTCTCCCGTTTTTGAACATTTGTCATATGGCGGGACGGCTGGTAGGTTATAACTTTATTAATCTCTTTCGTACACGGTAAGCGTAATTCTCTCAAAATGACACTAATATCCACATTCTTTCTAGCAAATTGCTCTGCTCGTTCCGCCCAGTCTGTATCATCCGCCAATAACTTATCGTATTCTACGAGTTGTGCGCCACAGCCCCCGATGCTGTTAATTTATACAATAAATCTTGCTGGGAATCTTCATTGATAAACATACCGACGCCAGGCCGGACGGTAATGATGCCGGAAGATTCCAGGACAGTTACAGCTTCTTTCACGGACGTCCGGGAGACGCCGAACATTTCCGCAAGTGCTCGCTCGGATGGAAGCTTTTCCCCTGGGGAAATTTGTCCGTTTGCAATGGAAGTTTTGATTTGTTGAATGATCGTTTGATAGATTCTTTTTCGTTTTTTAATTGGTGCAAATTCCATAGAAAACCTCCAATCTGGCCAGTGGCTAGGTGGACAGTCCACAGTAGGTTTAGAAAAAAGAAACATGACATCCTGTTTCTTTTTTCTAACACTTATGATCGTTTGCTTACCGTAAATCTGCCTTTTACTTCATTTCCCCATTTTAATGTGTATTCTTCTCCGTCTGTAATCGGTCCAACGCCTTCGGGGGTACCAGTATAAATGATATCGCCTTTTGACAAACCAAATTCTTCATGGATGTATTCTAGTAATTCTTGGAAACTAAAAATAACGGATTGGATATTTCCCTGCTGAACCGTTTCCCCGTTACGCTCCAAGGAGAATTCCACATCTTTTATTTGTTCCACACCAGGGAACTCCCAAAACTCTGTCACAATTGCTGCATTCCTGAATCCTTTAGCGACAAGCCATGGATGCCCCTTTTTCTTCAGATTCGATTGAATATCTCTTAGTGTTAAATCAATACCAAGCGCCATTTGTGTAACGATTTCCTCTACCGTGAAACCGCGCTCCACTTCATTCCCGATATAAAGGACAATTTCCAGTTCATGATGGATATCACCGCGATTAGCTGGAAAAGATAAGACGCTACCATCCGCAGAAGCAAGCGCACTTGTCGGTTTTGAAAATACTAAAGGTTGATCTGGTACTTCGTTTCCTAGTTCCAGCGCATGATTTTTATAATTACGTCCGATACAAAATATGTTCTTAATTTCCATGATTTTTCCTCTCCTTCCTTCAGCTACATAACACGGGGATGATTCAACTTGATACGTGCTTTCGTTAAGTGACCCGCTACTGCTGCTCGAGCCACCTCGGCATACTCTCGCGTCCGTTACTTTCGCTTCCTTGAAGTTCTGCCTTATCTCGTACAGTCGCATACATATCCCCCTGATGATTGTTTAAAGCTAGAATACATCGTTTTTTTAAATCTGTCATCTTCTCCTTTGGGACATGGGGTCAGAGCATTTGTCCCATCTGGGACAAGTGCTCTGACCCCAATGTCCCACTGTCTGACTTTAAATTATGGAATAAACAGCGTACAGGCAAACACCTTGCACTTGAATGGATGAAACGGAGAAAATGGATAATCTGTTAGATGCAGAAAGTAATGAGGAAATACGTGGAAAACCTTCCAGATAAGATGTTGAAAACGGAACATCCACCTTTGTAATGGTATTGGGAAGGGAAGACGCGAGGAAATTGTGGGACGATTACTTCCCAAGCTGCCGAAACGCTAAATCAAATAAATCTCATTATTTGAGCGGGACATGGGGTCAGAGCTTTTGTCCCAGAAATCTGGGACAAGTGCTCTGACCCTAATGTCCCGCAACCCCAATGTCCCGCACGTTGTGTTATTTTTTTGCGACGACTATCAAATGGCCTTTGTCGAGTTCTGCTTCATATCTGTCTGCCTCTGCTTCTGTAAGGCCAAGGTTTTCAAATTGATTCCGGAGTTCGTCACCACGGGAACGGAAGACATTTGCGATTTTATCCAGGATGCCCTCTTCCTCCATGCCTACTTGATTCACATGCAGATTTTCTGATAGCTTGTCCGTTAGGTCTGGCTCGTGGGCAATAACATAAATTTCATCTTTTGTATAACCTTGTAGCATTAATTGGTCGATCTTCTCTTTTGCCTTCACACTATTTTCAACAACATAAACATTTTCCATTATTAAAAACCTCCTAAGCAGTTTACTAGTTTATGCTTCTCTTTTGCTTTCATTCTATGTTTAACCGCTTCAGAGAAAATAAAACATTTTCTTGCGGAATACGAATTACCCTGCTATAATGAACACTAACTAAATACTGGTATCTTTAATTCAGTCCTGTGAGGCTGACAAGAACAGCGGGTAAGTAGAGGATGCGTCTGCAGTCGATATACTGTAGATGTCTATCTTTATATTTAAAAGAGGCTAATTGTCAGCATATACTGATGATTAGCCTCTTTTTTACTTCCTCATGTATAGAAAATGGATACCAGCTAATGAGGAGGATACAAAAATGAAAAAATTTGATCCGGAATTTTCTCGGCAAGCTGTCCCAATGGGAAATCGTAATAGCTTTTGGAAAATCTTATCTGTGATGCTTGGAATGACATTTTTCTCAGCAAGTATGCTCGCAGGTGGAGAGCTCGGACTTGGTCTCACCTTCACACAATTTATGCTAATTGTTTTGATTGGGAACTTCATTTTAGGAATTTACTACTGGTTCCCTTGCTTTTATCGCGGCTAAAACTGGTTTATCGACCCATTTGCTAGCAAAATATGCCTTTGGAGAAAAAGGTTCACACCTGCCTTCTTTCCTGCTTGGCTTTACACAAGTCGGCTGGTTTGGGGTTGGAGTTGCCATGTTTGCGATTCCTGTTGCAAAAATTCTCAGCTGGAATGTGTACGCCCTGATTTTCCTGTTTGGGTTTGCGATGACAGCGAGCGCATTGTACGGGATGAAATCGCTCGTCCTACTTGGATATATTGCAGTACCAGCGATTGCGATACTTGGCACATATTCCATGTTTCACGCGACAAAAGCAATTGGTGGTCTGCAAGGTCTCATTTCCTACGAACCCGTAACATCTATTTCCGTGGCAGCTGCGCTTACGATTTGTATTGGATCTTTCATTAGCGCCGGTTCACTCACACCGGACTTTACCCGTTTTTCCAAATCACCGCGCCAAGCCGTAATGGCAACGGTCATCGCCTTTTTACTGGGTAACTCACTCATGTTTATTTTCGGTGCATTCGGTGCGATGGCATATGGCCTTGCTGAGATTTCCGAAGTTCTCTTTCTACAGGGATTGGTTATCCCAGCGATTGTTGTCCTTGGCTTAAATATTTGGACAACGAATGACAATGCGCTTTACGCTTCCGGATTAGCCTTTGCTAATATCACGAACATGCCGAAGAAATTATTTGTCATCATCAATGGACTCGTCGGAACGCTTTTTGCAATGTGGATGTACAGTAATTTTGTTGGATTTCTCAATGTGCTTGGAGCGGCAATTCCTTCCATTGGAGCGATTATAATTGCAGACTATTTCTTTATACGCAAGCGGAAATATGCTGAATTTGAGAAGATGCATTTTCAAAAAGTGAACTGGATTGCGATGATTGCTTGGGTAGCCGGAGTTAGTTTGGCCCAATTCGCACCAGGGATCAGTCCGTTAAATGCCCTGATTGGCACTGGGATGGTATATATTATATTAACGAAAATTTTACCTGAAAGAATTTTTGTAAAAGGGGTTGCTATGACAAATGATCATTAAAAATTGTACATTACGTGGACAAGATGGTACATTCCATATCATGATTCAAGATGGTGTTTTTGAAAAAATTACCGCAGATGAAAAGGAGTTGCCCGAGGATAAGGAAATCCTTGATGTCGGGGGTGCTCTCGTCCTTCCACCGTTTATCGAGCCTCATATTCATTTGGATACGACATTGACAGCTGGAGAGCCTGAGTGGAACAAGAGCGGTACATTGTTTGAAGGGATTCAGCGCTGGACCGAGCGGAAGGAAACATTGACGGAAGAAGATGTAAAAAAACGGACGAAAACCGTGCTCGAATGGCAAATCGCTCAAGGGATTCAGCATGTCCAGACCCATGTTGATGTGACAGATCCTGATCTGACGGCTTTAAAGGCAATGCTTGCTGTGAAGGAAGAGATGAGCGATTATCTCGACCTGCAAGTTGTAGCTTTTCCGCAAGAGGGAATTCTATCTTATCCGAACGGTGAAGACCTTCTTCGGGAGTCGCTCAAGCTTGGAGCTGACGTTGTTGGCGGGATTCCTCATTTTGAATTCACTCGGGAGTATGGCGTCGAATCCTTGAAGATCGCTTTTGATCTTGCCGAAGAATATGACCGGCTAATCGATATCCATTGTGATGAAATTGATGATGAGCAATCCCGATTTGTTGAAGTTGTTGCTGCGGAGGCGTTAAAGCGTGGGCTAGGTGCAAAAACGACTGCAAGCCATACAACAGCGATGGGATCTTATAATAATGCTTATACATATAAATTATTCGGATTATTGAAGAAGGCAGACATTAACTTTGTATCGAATCCGCTTATTAACATTCATTTACAGGGGCGTTTTGATACGTATCCGAAACGGCGGGGACTCACACGGGTAAAAGAATTGCTGGAATCGGATTTGAATGTTTGCTTCGGTCACGATGATGTTTTTGACCCGTGGTATCCTTTAGGAACTGGAAATATGCTGCAAGTATTGCATATGGGCATCCATGTCGCGCAGTTGATGGGCTATGAGGAAATTGTTAATTCAATCGATTTGGTTACTGCAAACAGTGCACGCACCTTGCATATTGAAGATCGGTACGAAATTGAAGCTGGAAAACCAGCAAACTTTATTGTTTTAGGGGCAGAAAATGGGTATGAGGCGATTCGGAAACAAACAATTGTCCGCTACGCCTTCCGAAACGGTAAGAAAATCGCCGAAACAAAACCAAGCGAAACCCATATCAACCTCAACACAAAAAAAGAAATCACCTTTACAAGATAGACAAGTGGTGGGACATTGGGGTTGGGACATTGGGGTCAGAGCACTTGTCCCAAAAAAGCGGGGACAGTTGCTCTGACCCCAATGTCCCTCTATTCATTATCAGCTTATTAAGATAACGAGTGGTTTCTACCGGATTTTTTTAGTTTCAATGTTTTATAGATTTTACTCACATTATAGCGAACAGATTCAGCCGGCTGTTCCAGTTCTTCAGCAATTTCTTGATTGTTTTTCTTTAGAAATATTAAATCATCAATAATAACAATCTTCATCCTAAACACCCTCTATTTTAAATAAACCTATCCAATCCCTAGTATAATGAGCCAAACTAAACAATTTCTAAACGGGAAAGGGACAAGGGGGTCAGAGCACTTGTCCCAGAGATTCTGGGACAGTTGCTCTGACCCCCTGTCCCCATTTTTAAATTGTTACAATGCGGTGAAGTATATTGCATTTTCACGTTGAATACAGTATATTTAAATTGTAAGAGATAGTGAAACATTTCACAATATAATATGTGAGGAGATAAACAAATGAAAAACTTTATTAAAGGACCTCAGATGGCGGTTGTTTGGACAGTATTGCGGGTTTGGTTAGGTGTACAATGGTTGACTGCGGGTTGGGGTAAAGTAGTTGGCGGATTTGATGCCGGCGGGTTTCTGCAAGGTGTACTTGCCAATGCAACAGGCGAAGCCCCTACAGTACAAGCATGGTACGCAACATTTGTCGAAGGCTTTGCTATTCCGAATGTCGGTTTAATAAATATCTTAATCCCGTGGGGAGAACTCTTGGTAGGTATCGGTTTAATACTTGGTGCAGCTACTATTCCTGCTTTAATCGCTGGTGCATTCATGAACCTTAATTTCTTACTTGCAGGAACATTGAGTACAAACCCTATACTTTACACGCTTGCGATTGTGCTTTTATTCACAGGTGCAGCAAGTTATTACTACGGTGTCGACCGTTTTATTGCTCCATATATCAAAGCACGCTTCAATAAAAAAGCAAAAACAAAACCAACAGATAAAACAGTTAACTTCCCAGCATAAACTGGGACAAATACACTGACTCTGTGTCCCGATTGGGACATGGGGTCAGTGTATTTGTCCCGATTAATATATTATTAAAAGTTTGGCGATTTACGTTTTCAGTTGGTATACCTGAGGTAAATGATACTTTTGATCTCTTACATTACGATGATAATTCCCATTTCCCCCTCTATTTTCCAGAAATAGCTCCCCCTTTACTGTAAATCCTCTATTTGCTTCTTCTTTTCGAACCGTCTATGATAAATGCTAGCATCCTTTCCCCGTCTTTTCTCCTATATACCCTATCATTAATTCTTTCAACATCTCATCTTTTTTCAGAAACGCATATCTTTTTTAAATAAACCAGGAAGGGAGGATATTTTTGTGGCGAGAAAGCCGCGTAAAAAAAGTTTAAGTGGGATTTATCATGTCATGCTGCGTGGGATTAATAAGCAAACAATTTTCGAGGATAAGAATGACAGATACAGATTTATGCAGACATTGGCATATGTTAAAA
The DNA here is from genome assembly GCF_009746545.1 of Oceanobacillus sp. AG. Lineage (NCBI taxonomy): Bacteria > Bacillati > Bacillota > Bacilli > Caryophanales > Bacillaceae > Oceanobacillus > Oceanobacillus sp. AG. Next base: position 58,327 of record NZ_WOWT01000012.1, on the reverse strand, counting down.
AGAAAAGTGGTCTTTTACTCTATGGTTATTGTTTAATGGATAACCATGTCCACCTGTTGATTGAAGAAAGAGAAGAATCAATTTCTAAAGCGATTCAGCGCCTAAGTTCAAGCTATGTTCTTTGGTACAATCGGAAATACGATCGAACAGGTCACTTGTTTCAAGGAAGATTTAGAAGTGAAACAATAGAGTCTGTCCGCTCTTTTTTAAAAGTACTTCGTTATATTCACCAAAACCCCGTTCAGGCGGGACTTGCTAGTGACGCCATAACATCTAAATGGACAAGCATGCAAGAATATTTAGGCAAACCTTCACTTGTGGATACCGAAGTTGCCGTTCAATTATTCGCTTTAGACAGGGAGAAGGCAATTCGATTATTTATCGAATTTATGCTGCTTCAACATGAAGATGAGTTTATGAATAATACAGGCAAAAAAGTTCTTGAGGATGCAGAAGTTATGAATTTTCTAACGGAGATAGGTATAAGCAACATAAGCCACCTGCAAAAAATGGGGAAAAGTGAAAGAGATGCAGTCATTCGTGAATTAAAAGCACTAAAAGGTATCACCATTCGACAACTCTCACGCATTACCGGAATCCCAAAAAGTGTCATCGCTCGTGTGAAATAAAATGGGACATTGGGGTTAGGACATTGGGGTCAGAGTAAATGTCCCACTGGGACAAATCCTCTGACCCCACTGTCCCTCTCCTAATCATCAAGAAGTGGAATGTCCTGATGTTTCGTTTCATTGGTGCGATTTATTGGAACGTGGTTGAAGATTTCACCACTTTCAAAGAACTCGGCAACTCTGCGAATCCAATCGTGGTAATCCATCCACTCCTGTAACTCTTCAAGTAGGTCGTCAACCTGCTTTTCTTCCTCTATCGATAATTCCGGGGATTCCTTTATTTGTTTTAATCTATTTTTAAGCCTTGGCTCAAAGCTTCTGTTACGCATAATCGCTTTTTGCCAAGAGGAATTGAATAAGGTAATAAAGGTTTCATAATGATCTTTTTCAAGTTGATATAAATCTTTCCGCACACCTTTTTTGAAAACCCGGACTAGCATATCCATATCAAGCATTTCGCGAACCACTTGACTCATCCGTGTTTTACTCATTCCAGTTTCGGCGGATAACTCATCGAGTGTCATCGGCTCACGATTCAAATAAATAATCCCCAGTATACGTCCGACAGTCGTAGAGACCCCGAATGTGCTCATGATATCGGAAATTCGATCAATAAATTGTGTTCGTATCTCATTAATATTCTCTCTATGAATTGTCATCGTTCTCCTTCCTTCAGTCGCTAGCCAAACTATAGTAGTACGTAAACTCTTTGCCGTTATTACTATAATATGTTTAAGGCGAATAAAAAAAGTATTTTCAATCGAAATTCCAAGAAAAGTACCCAATGATTGGGACAAATGCTCTGACCCCATGTCCCATTCTAGGAGGCTTGCGGCTTGGACGGTTTTACCGGGTGAAGTTTCCGTTCAATCCAGCCCATCGCCAAGTCTGCAATAATCGCCATAAAGGCTGTCGGGATTGCCCCAGCTAAAATAATTGCTGTCCCGTCCGTTGCATTCGTGCCAGTAATAATAATAGCGCCAAGACCGCCTGCACCGACGAACGCACCGATCGCCGCAATCCCGATGCCAATGACAATAGCAGTCCGAAGCCCAGCCATTATAACACTGATCGCTAACGGCAACTCTACCATTCGCAGTACTTGAAAGCGCGTCATGCCAGATGCATAAGCCGCTTCCACAACATTTTCATCTACACCTTTCATGCCAACATACGTATTTTGCGTAATCGGCAAGATGGAATAAAGCGCCAAGGTGAATACAGCCGTATTTACACCGAGTCCAAAGACCATCATAATAATCGCCATAGCACCTAACGCGGGAATCGTCTGAATAATACTTCCGAGGGACAATACCCATCCACTCAATTTACCGTATTTAGCAATAAGGATACCGAGCGGAATTGCGATAATAGCTGCAAATAATACACCATAAGCGGCCATCAAGAAATGTCTGTAAAATTCTACCCAAATATAACCCGCATTCATACTGACATAGGTGAAGAACTCTTGCAGTATTTCCATCTCACTCTTCCCCCTTTACGTCTTCAAAATAATTGTTTTCCTCGAGGAAATCCTTCGCTACTTGCCGAGGATTAATCAGCAAAACATCTGCCTGATAATTCAATTCCTGCATCTGTTCTGTAGAAATTTGCCCGTGCAACCGTTCAAGCATCTGAACCATTTCCGGATATTGCTCTAACGTTTCATTCGCAACGACAGGTGACGCATCGTATGGCGGGAAAAAGCGGCGGTCGTCTTCAAGCACTTTTAAATTAAATTCTTTAATTCTACCATCTGAAGAATAGGCAAGCACAACATCCATACTACCTGATGCCGCGGCTTGATAAACGAGCCCAATGTTCATCGGATATACTTCTCCAAAGGAAAAATACATTTCTTGAAATCCATCATACCCGTCCCCTTTCCGGTTGACCCATGAGTTATCCACGCCAAAGCGCAAATCATCTGCAAAAGGTTCCAAATCGGAAACGGTTTCGATATTATTTTCTTCGGCAAAGTCAGAGGTAATCGCAATTGCATACGTGTTTTCAAAACCATAGGTTGGCCCCCATAGTTGGTTGAATCGCCCTTCAAATTCCCGTTCCACAATTTCCAATGCCGCATCGGGATCTCTCACAGGTTCCATACCGAGTGCCCCGGATAAATCCGTCCCTGTGTATCTTGAAGCCGTGATATCCAGATCACCTCGCACCATTCCTTGATGCTGAACGATGGAAGAACCAAGATGTGTCACGAGTTCTGTATTTGCACCAGTCTCTCTTTCTATCATAAGCGACAACATTTCTGCTAATATATGAGATTCTGACGTTGCTATTGCCCCGATTTTAATCGTATTAGCGGCCGAACCAGTAAGTCCTGGTAAGGAGCAGCCAGTTAGCGTCAGAAGTAACATGAGTCCTATAATTCCTTTTCTCAAGTAATCCACCTCCAAAATTATCCTGCTGCTTTATATGATTCTCTTAATCCTTTTGGCATCATTCTAGTTTCTAGACCAGCAAGGGACCGATCAGCAATGACAGCAAGAATCGTTGCCGGAATGGTTCCAGCTAAAATTAAATCCGGACGATAAAGGTTTAGGCCATCGAAAATAAAGTCACCAAGCCCTCCCCCGCCGATAAATGCAGCTAAGGTTGCCCAACCGATGAGATAAACGGTGGACAAACGTATTCCTGCCATAATCACCGGTAAAGCAAGAGGAAATTCCATTTTTAAAATAGACTGCCATGTGCTCATTCCCATACCTTTCCCTGCTTCAACAACAGACTGATCGACTCCCTGGACACCGACATACGTATTCCGTAAAATAGGCAGCAAGGAATAGAAAAATAATGCGACGATTGCCGGCAATTTTCCAACTCCCAAAAAGGGAATAAAAAAGGCAAGTATAGCCAAGCTTGGAATCGTTTGTAGCACCCCAATGAAAGAAATAAAGCGATCAGCAAACTTTGGTGCCCTGGATAGTAAAATTCCGAGCGGTACAGCTACGACAATTCCTAGTACAATTGCTGCGAGAGAAATATAGAGATGTTCCCACGTTTTAAATAGCAATTCACTTCCATGGGTTGAAAAAAATTCCATCATTTATATACACCTCCTATTATGCTTGAATTTCAGGTTCAGAATCTTCCAATTCCATTCCATTGCCCCAAATCGTATCGTAAAGTAGATTGGCAAGGGCTGCTCTTGTGACGATCCCTGTTAAACGATTATCGTTATCAACGACTGGAACATATTTCATTCCACGGCGTAAAATTTTGTGAACCGTATCACGAAGTAAGCTATCTTCCGTTACAGTGAAAAGTTCCGTTTCCATTACTTTCTCCACTGTTGTCGCTTTTCTATAATTCAAATTCACCATTTCAATATCAATAAACCCTTGTAAAACATGGTTAGAATCTACAACGAGCAAAGAGTCTACTTTTTTATCCCTCATTGTAGCAAGTGCGTTTTTCAATGTAGCTTGAGGTTCAATTGTTATCGGCGAGCCTCCTGTTATTTGTCCAACTGTCACAACATCCGGGCGACCTTGAATGAGACGTTCTTTTCCAAGGAATTCCTCTACAAAATCATTTGCTGGATTTCTTAAAATTTCTTCAGGCGTATCTGCCTGGACAATTTCCCCGTCACGCATAATTACGATGCGATCAGCGAGCTTTATTGCTTCATCCATATCATGGGTGACAAATACGATTGTTTTATCTAATTCACGTTGCAGTTTTTTAAATTCATCCTGTAAGGAATCCCTCGTAATCGGGTCGAGTGCACCAAATGGCTCATCCATCAATATTAAGGGTGGGTTCGCTGCTAATGCGCGTAGGACACCGATTCGCTGTTGTTGTCCGCCACTTAGCTCATGCGGATATTTATCAAGATAATCTTCCGGCAGATCAACTAACTTAATCAGTTCGCGAGCCCGGGCATCTTTCTTCTCCTTCGACCACTTGAGAAGCGTTCCAACAAGGACGATATTTTCTTTAATCGTCATATGTGGCATGAGACCGACTTGCTGAATGACATAGCCAATGGAACGACGGAGCTCAACGGGGTTCTGTTTCGTGATGTCTTTGTCATTTAGTAAAATACTTCCGTCTGTAATATCGATGAGCCGGTTGATCATCTTCATCGTTGTCGTTTTCCCGCAACCACTTGGTCCAATAAAACAGACAAATTCTCCTTTATCTACTTTTAAATTCAAATTATTTACAGCAGGCTTTCCATAATTACTGTAGCGTTTTGTTACATTTTTAAATTCTAACAAAACGAAACACCTCCAAATTTTTCAGAATGAATCGACTACTTCATTATATCGAAACTAAATAAATAACTAAAACCGATTTAAACGTCATACAGTATGATTAATTCATACAATATTTACTTTATAAACTTTATAACCGCACTTTTCGTACAATTCCTCCATAAATCGCCGTAAATCTAGTATAATGTTATGGAAAGCGTGGGACAGTGGGGTCAGAGCAAATGTCCCAGTGGGACACTTTGCTCTGACCCCCTGTCCCATCCGTGAAGGAGGTTTTATTTGTGGGTGTTCGTGATCATCTTGGTCGGCTAGTTCCGATTGACGGTAGACCAGAGCGGATTATTTCCCTTGTTCCTGCGATAACGGAGACGATGTATCATTTAGGATTGGATAAGGAAATCGTAGGGCGGACGAGATTTTGCAAGTTTCCGGAAGTTAAAGTACAGAATGTCATTAATATTGGCGGCACGAAAGATATAAAACTGGATCGTATTCATGAATTGAAACCAGATCTTATTATTGCCGAAAAAGAAGAAAATACGAAGGAAATCGTGGAGACGTTAGAAAAACACTATCCCGTTTTCGTCTTTGAAGTACAGCATTTCAAAGATGTCTTCCCGATGATTGAAGATATCGGCCGTCTAACAGAAAAAGAAGAGGCCGGAAGTAAACTCGTGCACCAAATCAAAACTGCATTTCAAACTCTTCCCCATGGTGGGAATAAGCGAGTAGCCTATGTTATTTGGCAGAGGCCGTATATGGTTGTAGGGAAAGATACGTATATCAATTCACTGCTTGAAGAAATGGGGTTTATTAACCCTTTTACAGAAGTAGAAGGACGCTATCCAATGGTGACAGAAGAAGATTTCAAGCAAGCGGAACTCGATGAACTTTTTCTAGCGACGGAGCCTTTTCCTTTCCGAGAAAAACATCTTGACGTATTCCAAGAGATGCTTCCTCATACGAAAGTAAGAATTGTAGATGGGGAAATGTTCTGGTATGGTGCGAAAATGGTCGAAGCTGCAGCGTATTTCAAGACTATCAGAGAAGAATGATAGATTCCTTTATAGCTTAAATAGCGGATTAATCAAACTTTTTTCTGATTAATCCACTTTTTTTATTTAACCTATTGCATAAATATACATTGACGAGTATAATTATAATCAATTCTTTAGACATATAGGAGCGAATGCTATGGAAACTAAAAATGTAATTATAATTGGTGCTGCTGGAAGAGACTTTCATAATTTCAATACGTATTATCGTAATAATGATTCATATAAAGTAGTTGCATTTACTGCAGCGCAAATTCCTGATATTGATGGACGAAAATATCCGTGGGAGCTTGCGGGTAAGCTATATCCGGAGGGAATTCCGATTTATTCCCAAGATGAATTACCGAAATTAATTAAGGAACTTGAAGTCGATGAATGCGTTTTTGCCTTCAGTGATTTAAGCTATGAAGATGTCATGGGAATCAGCGCGGTTGTGAACGCTGCTGGCGCCGACTTTAAATTGCTTGGCCCGAACAGCACAATGCTGAAAAGTAAGAAGCCGGTCATTTCCGTGACGGCAGTACGTACGGGGACAGGGAAAAGTCAAACTTCTCGTAAAATCATCGAATCCCTGCTAAAGAAAGGCTTGAAAGTTGTTGCTGTTCGTCACCCGATGCCTTACGGTGACCTAACCGCACAGCGAGTACAGCGTTTCGCAACTGTTGATGACTTAAAAAAGCATGACTGTACCATTGAGGAAATGGAAGAATACGAGCCACACGTAACAAGAGGAAATATTGTCTATGCTGGAGTGGATTATGCAGATATTTTAGAGGCTGCAGAAAATGACCCCGATGGCTGTGATGTGATTCTTTGGGACGGTGGAAATAATGACTTTTCCTTCTACGAGCCAGATCTAGCGATTACTGTTCTTGACCCGCATCGTCCAGGTCACGAGCTAAAATATTATCCTGGTGAGGTTTGTTTAAGAACTACGGATGTCGCGATTATCAACAAAGTAGACAGTGCACCGCAAGAAGCAATTGACATTGTGGAAAACAATATCAAAGCAGCAAGTCCTGTTAGTGAGATTATCAAAGCGGAATCTACTATTTCTGTGGATAAACCGGAGCTCATTAAAGGAAAACGCGTTTTAGTTGTGGAAGACGGACCGACACTTACCCATGGGGAAATGAAGATTGGCGCGGGTACAGTTGCAGTAGAGCGTAACGGGGCAACCGAAGTAATTGATCCTACCCCATATTTAGTAGGAACATTAAAAGAAACATTTGCAGCTTATCCACATCTGGAAAATGTACTTCCCGCGATGGGATATGGTGAAAAACAGCTGAAGGATTTAGAAGAAACAATTAATAATACAGATTGTGATGCAGTTATTATCGGAACGCCAATCGATTTGACTCGCGTTATCAACATCAACAAACCGACCACCCGAGTCTTCTATGACTTAGACGAAGTGGAAGGACCAAACTTAGACAACATCCTCGAAAACTTTATCAAAAAACATCAACTGCAATTAGCTTAACAAATCGGGACACGGGGTCAGAGCCGTTGTCCCGATTTTTTTCGGGACAATGCCTCTGACCCCAATGTCCCAACTTTTGCGGGACAATGCCTCCGCCCCCAATGTCCCGCCTTTTGTGGGACAGATGCTCTGACCCCCTGTCCCAATTCAATTATCATGATCTTGCTCTAGTGGGTGGGTTGCGTCATGTAGGGCTTGTTCCAATTCTTTTTCATATTCTAGTTTCTGTTCGTTAGTCCAGTCGAGAGCTTTTGCCATATATTGAACCACTTCATTTTTATGTTCGTGCACCCATGAAATATTGAAAAATAATGCCCCTGTACGTCTTATAAAAAAGTCTGTTGGTTTATAGGTTGATTCATAATCAATGGCATAACGCAGCATCGTGAGTACTACCGGATCTATCGTTTCATCTTGTGCTTGGGATTCACGCTGATAAATATCGTATAAAATTTCTATATTGGAGCCGTACCTTTGCACAAGCTTTTTCGTTACCTCTTCTTTTAAGCCAATCTTTAATCCGAGCTCTACCTTTTCTTTTATAAAATCAGGGAAACCTGCTGACCCTCCTACAGAGCCTCCAGAGATACGTAATTCTTTCGTTTGTGTACTAGGAAATGTCCGGCCTTCTTCTTCAGCTAATTGTTTTCCGACTAAATCTACAATGCTTTCTGCCATTTTACGGTAGCCGGTTAGCTTACCGCCAGCTATAGAAATAAAGCCTGAATCAGAGACAAAAATTTCATCTTTTCGGGAAACCTCTGATGGGTCCTTCCCCTCTTCATGGATAAGCGGACGTAAGCCGGCCCAACTCGACTCCACATCTTCTGGTTTAATACCGACTTGAGGGAACATATAATCAATTGCCTTTAACACATAATCACGGTCTGCGATGGTCATTTTCGGATTAGCAATATCGCCTTCGTATACGGTATCTGTCGTACCTACATATGTTTTACCCTCTCGCGGAATAGCGAATACCATTCTTCCATCTGGAGTATCAAAATAAATTGCCTGTTTTAACGGGAATCGTTCACCGTCAAATACGAGGTGAATCCCTTTCGTCAATCTCAAGTGTTTTCCTTTTTTCGAGTTGTCTAATTCACGTAACGTATCTACCCATGGACCAGCAGCATTTACAACCTTTTTTGCATAATATTTTTGGGTTGTTCCATCTATTTGATCCTCGGCTTCAACACCAATTACTTTATTATTTTCATAAATTAAGTTAGTGATTTTCATATAATTTAAAGCATGCGCACCCTTTTCTACAGCCTTTTTCATCACCTCAATTGTTAAACGAGCGTCATCTGTCTTATACTCCACATAATAACCAGCTCCTTTTAGACCTGTTGCATTTAACAATGGTTCACGTCTTAACGCCTCTTCCGGTTTAAACATCTTTCTTCTTTCATCTTTTTCCACTCCGGCAAGAGTATCATAGACTCGCAAGCCAATATTCGTTGTGAACGGTCCAAACGTACCTCCTTTATAAAACGGCAGCATCATCCACTCCGGCGTGGTCACATGGGGACCATTTTCATAAACAATTGCCCGCTCCCTACCGGTTTCAGTAACCACGCCAATTTCAAACTGCTTCAAATATCGCAGTCCACCATGGATTAGCTTCGTTGAGCGACTGGAAGTACCTGCTGAAAAATCCTGCATTTCTAATACGGCGACCTTCATACCTCTCGTTGCCGCATCTAGAGCAATCCCAGCTCCTGTGATCCCGCCGCCTATTACAAGTAGATCAAGATTTTCCAGCATGTTCGTTTTTATTTCTTCGCGATGTAAACTTGAAAACATGTGAATCCGCTCCTTTATTAATTATTACTATATATTGGCAATCTACAACCTGACGGATTTATGTTAAGAAGCTATTTCGTAATCAAATGATTGCCCCATTCATAAAGATTCCCCGTTTTTCGCATAAATAAAAAGAGACCACAAAACACTCTATAAGTATAGAGGCTATGTGGTCTCTCGAGAATCTCCGTCCAATGTATTAACTTATTTTAAAGTATAGCACCTATTCTGTTTCCTGGTAAAGTACTTTGCCTCCGTAACAGGAATTTATTCAGGATGGTGATAATAATCGTAAATTTTCCTGAAGCAAGCTTAAATCTTGAATACTCTCGTTGCTTCCACAGCTTTCTTCCAACCATTATAAAGCTCCTGGCGTTTTTCATCTGCAAAGTCAGGCGTAAAGCTGCGTTCAATTTGCCATTGTTTTGCTATTTCTTCTTTGTCCTTCCAGTAACCAATTGCTAAACCAGCCAAATACGCTGCTCCTAAAGCGGTTGTCTCGTTAATCATAGGCCTGTCTACTTGAACATTCAATAGATCACTCTGGAACTGCATAAGGAAGTTATTTTTAACCGCTCCACCGTCGACACGTAATGATTTCACTCCAATACCAGAGTCAGCAGCCATTATATCTACAACGTCTTTTGACTGATAGGCAATCGATTCCAGTGTAGCTCTAACAAGGTGTTCTTTTGTCGTACCGCGTGTCAACCCGAACACCGCTCCCCGCGCTTCACTATCCCAATATGGTGTACCTAAGCCAACGAATGCAGGAACAACATACACACCGTCCGTAGATACTACATTCTTAGCCAAATTCTCACTTTCTGGGGCGCTTTCCAATAATCCCAATCCATCACGAAGCCATTGAATAGCAGATCCTGACACAAAGACGCTACCTTCAAGAGCATATTCAACCTTTCCGTCTACTCCCCAAGCAATTGTCGTTAGTAAACCATTTTCCGATTGAACACCTTTTTCTCCCGTGTTCATCAATAAGAATCCGCCTGTACCATACGTATTTTTAACCATTCCTTTGTCAAAACACGCTTGACCAAATAGAGCTGCTTGTTGGTCACCTGCAATCCCGGCAATCGGAACTTCTTCACCGAAGAAATGGTAACTTATAGTATGGGCATATACTTCAGAGGATTGTTTAACTTCTGGAAGCATGCTCTTTGGTATTGTTAATATTTCCAGTAGCTCGTCATCCCATTTTAAATCGTAAATATTGTACATCAGGGTCCTGGAAGCATTGGAATAGTCTGTGACATGGACTTTATGACCAGATAATTTATACACAAGCCAGCTGTCAATCGTACCGAATTGCAGTTCACCGTTTTCCGCTTTTTCCCTGGCTCCGTCCACATTATCTAAAATCCATTTTACCTTTGTACCTGAGAAATACGGATCGAGCAGCAAGCCAGTCTTTTCTTTAAACAAGTCGTTATAGCCCTTTTCACGCAAGGTTTGAACAATTTCTTCCGTTTGCCTTGATTGCCAGACGATCGCTTTATAAATCGGCTTTCCGGTTTCTCTATCCCACACAACAGTCGTTTCCCTTTGGTTGGAAATTCCGATGCCTTCCACTTGTTCCGGACCGATATCAGCCTTTCTTAACACATCCGCAATACAAGCTAAAACAGATGTCCAAATTTCATTGGCATCATGCTCAACCCAACCGGGATGCGGGAAAAATTGCTCAAATTCCCGTTGTGATACTTCCACAACTTCTCCCTTTTCGTTAAATAATATAGCCCGTGAGCTGGTTGTTCCTTGATCAATAGATAAAATAAATTTTTTCATCTGTTTTCCCCTCCCATTTTGCTTAAGATACTTTTTTATTAGCTATCGGTCTATTCGGTGCTTTTTTTAATTCGATGCTTGCAGCGGCCACAAATATGATAGCTACCACCACACTCGCTATCCAAAACATCGTGGTATAAGCACCTGTAAAGAAAGCTTGATAAAACAAGGCCCCATAAACCCCGCCGATAATAGGACCAATCACCGGAACCCACGCGTATCCCCAATCAGAGCTTCCTTTACCGGGTATTGGAAGCAGGGCATGTGCAATCCTTGGTCCTAAATCACGTGCCGGGTTAATCGCGTAACCTGTAGGTCCTCCTAAAGACATACCGATCGCAACAATTAACGCACCCACAACAAGCGGGTTTAACCCTTCCGTAAATTGATTGGCACCAATAAAGAGTAGACCTAGAAGCAGAGCGAACGTACCAATCATTTCAGTAACAAGGTTTGATAATGGACTCCGGATTGCCGGTCCTGTTGCGAATACGGCTAACTTCAGGTCCGTCTCCCTTGTCTCTCTCCAATGAGGTAAATAAGCAAAGAAAACGATGGTGGCTCCAATTATAGCACCAACCATTTGTCCTGAAATATACGTTAATACATTTTCCCAAGGAAATTCTCCAATAGCAGCAAACCCTAAAGTAACAGCTGGATTCAGATGGGCTCCAGAAAAGTTTCCTGCGGCGTACACCCCTAAAGTTACCGCAAGTCCCCATCCGAGTGTTATTAGCACCCAGCCACCGCCAACACCTTTTGACTTGTTCAAAATATTGCTTGCTACCACACCGCCGCCAAAAATAATGAGAACCATCGTACCAATGACCTCTGCTAGAAACGCTGACATCCCTTAACCCCCTTTAAATATTAAACCCCTTACAACAAGTTATGACAAGCCTTTAAAAAAAATCACACCTCACCCCATAATATTTCCCGTTCAAAGAAATATGGGGTGCAGTGTGATTCTCTCATCTCCAGCACTTCGCTTAACTTGTAACTAGCATTCTACATCATCGTGAAAGCGTTGTCAACAAAAATATTTCAGGTTTTTATTTGCGTCTTTCAGCTTGAAGGCAACAAGCAAAGATGTGGTCTTAGTTTCTAACTGCTAAAGCTCCCAAAGTAGGTTACTCGAGGTTGTTACAGCTACGGCACCATTTTTAATAGTTTCCTTAACATCCTGCTCTGTTCTGATTAATCCCCCGGCAATAATGGGTATGCCCGTTTCTTCTTGTACTTCTTTAATGATTCCGGGTAGAATTGCCGGTAATATTTCAATATAATCAGGATTCACCCGCTTACATATTTGCAAATTGTGATCAAGTGCATGACTATCTAAAGCAAATAAACGTTGAATAGCAACAATACGTTGCTTTTTGACAAGGGAAATTACTTCTCCTCTTGTCGAAATGATTCCATCTACTTTTACATTATTCGTTAAAAATTCTATCCCATATTTATCTGCTTTTAATCCACTAATCAGATCCGCATGCACATATATCTTTTTTCCATATTGATGAGCATATTTAACTAAATTTTGCAATTGGGAGACACGACTTTCTAATAAAATAATAGTCTCGTGGCCGCTCTCTAGGACTTTTTCAAAATCTTTGATCTTTCGAATTGCTGGTATAACTTTGTCTTTAAACAACATGAAAACCCCTCTGGATCGATTTTTATTTGTTTTTTCTTATCCCCTAAATAAGCTTCCTAATCCCGATAATTTTTTTCAGCAGCCGCTTGCACTTCTTCTAGTGACTTACCCATGCCCGCTTCTACAGCTGCCACGAAAGCACCTTCAAGAATTGGGGCTTCTACGACATGGACATTTTTATATTCGTTCATTTCCACTGCTAACTCGGCATTCATCTTAGCACTGCCGATGTCGTAAAATAGGAGAACTCCCTTTTCTCCCTGAACCTCTTCTATCGCCTGCTTTATTTTATCAATGTTCGTACCAATTTCTCCTTCTTCCGTTCCGCCTGCTACTCCAATCGAAACAGCTGGCACCATTTGCGTGATGATATCTCGAATCCCTTCCGCTACTTTCGAACTGTGGGAAACGAGCACAATACTTACATTTGCCAATTTTTATTAGTCACCTTCCTTCAACACTTCAGCAAGGCTTGAGAAAATATAGAACGATGAAACCGAGCCAGGGTCCAAATGACCAATGGAGCGTTCCCGCAAGTAGGCCGCTCTACCTTTCTTCGCCTCAAAGTCTTTTGTCGCTTCCATTGCTTCTTTCGCTACTGATTCAAAGCCTGCTGCATTGAAGCTATTTTGTCCATTCAAGTAATCGACAAGCGGCTCCCAGACATCGACTAGTGTTTTCTCGCCCTTTTCTGCTTTACCTCGCTGCTTTATTCCTGCAAGTGCCTCTGCCAATCCGCTCTTGAACTTCGGAAAATCTAGCGTCTCACTACCTTTTACTGCCATCGATAGCTTTAAAAAAGCTGTACCATATAGCGGACCAGCCGCACCACCAACTTTCGATAGCAAAGTCATGGAGACATCTTTCAATAGATCAGAAACATTATCATAATCAGTGGCAGTAATTTTCGCCTCTACTTCCTGAAAACCACGTGCCATATTAATTCCATGGTCACCATCCCCAATTGCCTGATCCAATTCAGTTAAATACGTTTTATTTTCCTGGATTTTTTCATTTGCTAACGTCATCCACTTCACTGTATTTGCTACATTCAATTCCATCTTTTCGCCCCCATTTCAGCGCCGGAATGCCGGTGCCTTTGATTTAGCATCCAACAGTTCCTTTAGTTCGTCATCAAGCTTTAATAAAGTTACGGAAACACCCGCCATTTCTAAAGATGTCATGTACTCCCCAACGAATGTGTCATAAATACGGATGCCCTTACTCGTTAAAAGTTCATTCACTTTTTTATTAACGATGTACAGTTCGATTTCTGGCGTACCTCCTAAGCCATTCACCATAACCGCAACTTCTGAATCTGTTTCAAGCTTAAGATCATCCAGTACCTTTTCCGTAAGTTCTGCAGCAATATCATCGGCACTCGCAATAGCTTTCCGTTCAATACCTGGTTCCCCATGAATACCAATACCAATTTCCATCTCATTTTCTTCTAGCGAAAAGCTCGGTGTTCCAGCAGCTGGTACGGTACACGGCGTAATCGCCATCCCGATGGAACGTACATTTTTGACCGTTTTTTCAGCGACTGCTTTCACCTCAGCAAGTGTTCCGCCCGCTTCAGCCTTTGCACCAGCTAACTTATGGACAAAAACGGTCCCGGCAATCCCTCTGCGACCGGTCGTAAATGAACTATCCTCTACCGCAACATCGTCATTTACAATAACCTGCTCTACACGAATTCCTTCAGCTTCAGCCAGTTCAGCTGCCATGTCAAAGTTCATCACGTCACCCGTATAGTTTTTAATCACGAGCAACACCCCGGCGCCGGCATCAACTGCTTTGATTCCTTCAAGCACTTGGTCTGGGGTAGGTGAAGTAAACACTTCCCCAGCAACCGCAGCATCAAGCATCCCCTCACCGACGTAACCAGCATGGGCCGGCTCGTGACCGCTCCCGCCACCACTAACTAAGCCAACCTTATTTGCAGCCGGGGCATCAACCCTTGCAATAACTGTTGTCCCGGGCAATAATCTAACTTCCCTTGGGTAAGCAGCAACAAACCCATCCAACATATCCCTAACAACCAAATTCGGATCATTAATTATCTTCTTCACAACCACTACCTCCTATTCAAAAATAATAACTAACCCCATTGTAGAACGGCACATGGGGTCAGAGCAAGTGTCCCAGCTTGGGACATAGGGTTGGGACACGGGGTCAGTGTAAATGTCCCAGTACAAAACTTTTACCCAATATGGGCAATAATCCCACGGCAAATCGTATATTTTATATTTAATTCAGCATCCACAATCAATAAGTCCGCATCTTTCCCCACAGTAATACTTCCTTTACGGTCATACACACCGGCTTGTTTTGCAGGGTTGACGGAAGCCATTTGAATAATATCCCGTATTCCAATCCCATCAAGAAGCTTAAACATTTTCTTGACTGCCTCTTGCATCGAAAGAATACTCCCAGCTAGCGTACCATCCGCAAGCACTGCACGGTCCTCAGTCACTTTTACCGGCTGACCACCTAGTTCATAATCGCCTGGGGGGAGCCCCTTCGCACGCATCGCATCCGTAATCAATGTGAGTCGTCCGCTCCCCATATTATGGTATACCAATTGAAGCATTTCATCCGAAACATGGATACCATCCGCAATCAGTTCCGCATGTAATTCTTCCAGTAATAAAGCTGCACCGACCGCTCCAATGTCCCGATGATGAATTCCGTTCATCGCATTACATAAATGCGTCAATTGTCGTACCCCTTGTCGGACAGCTCTATTAAGCTCTGAAAAACCTGCATCCGTATGTCCTGCTGAAACCGTAACACCTGTTTCATTTAAATATCGAATGAAATTTCCCTCTGGATCATGTTCAGGCGCAAGAGTTATCATTTTAATCTTATTCCCCGCAAGCTCTTGCCATCTATTGAAAAGTCCCATGTTTGGTTTCTGAATATATTCTACCGGCTGAGCACCAGCTTTCGTTTTTTCTACAAAAGGACCTTCCAGATGCACACCGATTACTTCCGATTTTCCTGGTTTGCTTTTAAAATTTGCGATATTTCGAAGTGCTTGCTCGATTTTTTCAGTTGCTTGCGTAATTGTTGTCGCAAGGAAAGCAGTTGTACCCTCCTTAGGCAAAAATTCAGCCATTATCTGAAGTGCATCAGGCATCGCGTCCATCACATCTGCCCCTGCTGCTCCGTGAATATGAGTATCGATGAAACCCGGAATAACATATTCATGCTTAGCATCAATAACTTGTGCTTGCGGCGGAATATCCTCAGCCACCCCATCCTCTGCAACAATCTGCTCAATCAAGCCATCCCGGATAACTACCCTCGCCTCAGGGATGATCTCACTTTCCGTATACACTTGTGCATTCTTAACAACAATCATTTGTAGCTCTCCTTCCTGCTCTGACCCCAGTGTCCCGTTCTTCCTATACTAGTGGTCTATACATCCTTACAATTATACATGTTGTCGTCTTTTTGATACAATTAGTGAAGATAAGTAGGGGGGTTTTTAGTATGATTGATAAAGATTCACCAATCCCAATTTATTATCAATTAGAAGTACGAATCAGGCAATTAATTGAAACGAACGAGCTAAAACCTGGTGATTTATTGCCATCTGAGCGAGAGTTCACAGAGAAATATAATATTAGTCGGATGACTGTAAGACAAGCGATCAACAATCTTGCAAGCGAAGGACTTTTATACCGTCAAAAAGGAAAAGGCACCTTTGTCGCGGAGAATAAGTTCGAACAAGATCTTTCCGGTTTAACTAGTTTCAGTGAAGATATGAAAAGCCGCGGACTCATCCCATCGAATAAACTGATCAGTTTTAAAACTATTTCAGGAAACACCGAGCTTGCCTCCATTTTAAAATTAAATGCAGCGGATACCATTTACGAAATCAAACGAATCCGCCTTGCAAACGATGAACCCGTTGCCCTTGAGACAGTGTATACTCCCAAAAAACTTGTCGGGGAAATGACGGAACAAGATGTCACAACCTCATTCTATCACTATTTGGAGAACAAGCTTCAATTGCAAATAGGGTACGGCACCCAGAGCATCGAGGCTGTACTTGCCACAGATAATGAAATCAACCATTTACGCATCAAAGAGGGGAATCCGATATTACTCATGAAACGGACAAGTTATTTACAAGAAGACTTAGAAACCCCTGTTGAATACGTGAAGTCCGCTTACCGTGCAGATAAATATATCTTCCATTTACAGATGAAACGGGAACCCTAAGGTATCCCCGTTTCATTTTTTTCCGCTATTTTTTATTTCGGATGCTCCTTACCTCATCTGCCACTGCTTGAACCTGGGTACCAACGATAACCTGAACATTGTTTTTCCCAACAATTTGGACGCCCGGCACACCAGTTGCTTTAATTCTTGGCTGATCTACCTGTTGTGCGTCTTTAACTTCCAGCCTGAGCCGCGTCGCACAATTATCAACGGAGAGAACATTTTCATCCCCACCAAGACCTGCGTAAATTTCACGAGCCATCACTGCAAAGCGATCACCTGCACCAGAGGCTGATTCAGTCGCCGCTTCCACAACTTCATCATCATCTTCCCGGCCCGGCGTTTTCATATCGAACTTAACGATTAAGAAGCGGAATAAGAAATAATAAATTACCGCAAACACAAGTCCCTGCACAATAAGCATCCATGGTTGATTGGCGAGCGGCAACCGCGAACTCCAGAAAAAGTCGATTGCTCCGGCACTGAAACTAAAACCTGCCGTCCAGCCAAAGGCCGATGCAATAAATAAGGATAATCCTGTTAAGGCTGCATGCACAACATACAAGAATGGAGCTAAGAACATGAAAGAAAATTCAATTGGTTCGGTTACACCTGTCAGGAAAGCTGCAAAAGCCGCGGCCATCAGTAGAGAAGCAACTTGTTTTCTTCTTCTCGTTTTAGCCGTATGATACATTGCTAATGTTGCTGCAGGCAAACCAAACATCATAATTGGGAAAAATCCGGCCTGATACATTCCAGTTATCCCTTTTTCCCCTTGACTGGACCAGAAATTAGCAATATCGTTAATCCCAGCCACGTCAAACCAGAATACAGAGTTTAGCGCATGATGCAGTCCAGTTGGAATTAATAGGCGATTAAAGAAGCCATAAAGCCCAGCACCAACAGAACCTAAGTTACTAATTGCCGTACCGAATGCTACTAATCCAGAATAAGCAATTGGCCAGATGAACAAAAAGAGTAAAGACAAAAGAAGCATCGTGCCAGCTGTCATTATCGGAACAAGCCGTTTTCCACTAAAGAAAGCGAGCGCATCAGGAAGTTTCGTCTTACTAAAGCGATTATACATTGCGGCAGCAATAAGACCTGAAATAATACCGACAAAGACGTTCTCAATATTGGCAAAAGCCGCATTCACACTTTCCGCTTCAATCCCCTGAAGGAGAGCCACATTATCAACAGAAAGCACTGTAGTAACAATCAAAAAGCCTACCAAACCACTAAGCGCTGCAGATCCATCCTTTTCCTTCGCCATACCGACTGCGACACCAACTGCAAATAAAACAGGGAGGAAATCTAAAATAGCACTACCGGCACTAATGAGGAAAGCTGCTACCTTATTCGCCTCACCCCATCCTTCCGGGTCAATCCCGTAACCGATCCCCATCAGGATCGCGGCAGCCGGCAGTACAGCTACAGGGAGCATGAGCGATTTACCAAGGTTTTGTAAATACTTCATCATAATAATCATCCTCTTCTAGAATTTAATGATGATAAAGCTTGTTCTTGGTCATTTTCCTTTCATCTTTCATGTTGGATTAATAAAAAACGCAATATGATAGCGCTGTCATTTAAAAGGAAAATTTAACTTTTGCTACTGCCCTCCCTTCCATCTTCAAACTGATTGGTAGCACGTAAAAAAAGATTTATTCATATTTATTTTATCAAAATACAGTATGGTTGTCTATACAACTATACGTATGCAGATCCGTCATTATACCTAAGAAAACAGCCAGCTCTTTATGCTTTTTCATTAATTGCTCATTATGCTCATCAGCTCCATCCACATTCCCACTAAGGAAAACATGCGGAGTAATCCCTTTCTCTGCCAGTGAGGCGATAGCTAGTGCGATAACACTATTTATAATCGCTGCTCCTATAATCGTCGAGCTTGGAGCAAACGGAACCGCAACGTTATCATGCTCCAAGAGTGCATCTCCAAACGGGACATGATTGTCGATATGAAGGTCGCAGTACATAAATCATTTCCTCTTGCGCTTTCTTAAAGAGTTTCTTCAATATCATACTCTTTCCACCTCCGACTTTATAAGTGAAAAATTTACAATCACAGTTTAGCACCCAATATTGCCTGTCTATACATAAGTTGGACATTTAAACTCAATGTCATCGAGCAAATAGTGAATTAGAGGGATTGCTGTAAAGGTTCGTTAGCATATGAAAGAATAACAAAGACAGGTTTTCCATTAATGATATAATATATCAAAAATGTTACATGTATTTCGTAAATGTTACGATTAACATAATATTTTATAGTTTTTGCTTTTTTGTTCTTACATAAACTTAATTAATGTATTATTGAAATAGTTACTTGATTTTGCGAAATTCTTCTTTCTTTCCTGAAAGTCATAGGCTCAAATCTATTTTCTACCAGAAGTCGAATCAAAGTTTCGCAAAAACATACCGGGCTGACTAGTACGTATTACGTTTTTTAAGTTAATTCCAAAATTATGACAGGGGTGATTGGTTTTGAGGAAGAGAATTTTAACAGCAGCTTTAACATTATTTGCCCAAAAAGGCTATTACGCTTCCAGTGTTCAGGAAATCGCTAATTGTGCTGAAATATCTAGGAGTACGTTATACTCGTATTTTACGTCAAAAAAACATATCCTTATTTCCGTTTATCAGTTTTATCTAGATAGCTTATATGAACGCTTACAGCTAGAGTTAATAGAACATAGTGAGTTTGAACAAAGACTACATATTTTTAAAAAGATATTAAGAAACTATTTAAGTGTTCCATTTGAACATGAAGAGTTTTTAATTATGCAAATGAATGAACAAAATATTAATGACCCAGAAGTGGCGAATTATGTTATCGAGAAAAGAAATCAAATTTACAAAAGACTTGTGGAAATCTTGCAATATCTAGGCGGAAAAGAATTAAACTATTGTTCACTAGATATGGTAATTATTTTAAATAGTATAGTTGAGGAGTACAGTACGGTAGCCATTTATGACCGTAAAGATTTAGAATTGGACGATCTTGTTGAGTATATTAGCCAGATTATTACATGTATTTATAAAGGTTTTACTTCGAATCAAATCGTTCCCTTATTGGAGGCTTATGATTTCTCGGAAGAAAGAGAAAATGAAAACGAAAATGAAATCGATGTGTGCTCTGTCCTTAAAAGAAAAGTGGAGGATTTAGAATTAATTATCAAAAATATTCAATTATCAAGAGAGGAGTTCGTAGAAGTAAGTACCTCGGTAAAGTTAATACGTAAAGAGCTCGAAAAATCGCAGGGTGGTGATTTAATAATCATACTAGGTTTATTACGTAATATACAGCAAATAAAAGATTTAAGGTATACTGTGGACGTTTGTACTTCAATCATTCAACAAAATTATCTGAAGTAGGTGATCTCTTGTTAGGTGAATTAATAGAAGTCTTTAATATTATTTTACAAATTGTAAAAGGGGAAATACCGCTTACATTGGTTTATACGGTCATTTTTTTACTTATTGCTGTAAGTTTGCTCCACATCGTAAGTGAAGTTATCAAATCCAAAGGAAAAATCAACTTATTAAAATTAATGATGGAAGGAATGGCTACAAGTATTATTATTTTCGTGTTTTACATGGGGGTTTACTTGTTTATATTCAAGATCTTTCACTCCTTTATTAATACAAGTAGTGAGCTTAAGGATGAGAACTTAATCTGGTACACGATTATATCGTTCTTTTGTTTTATAACATTATTTTCCTTATTCTATCTTTATAAGAAATTCAATTTATTCGGTCGTTTAGTTATATCTGCTATTCATATCTTGTTGACAGTTTCAATTTTAACGCTAGTTAATAAATATTTGATACCGCAATCAGAATTACCTATATCAGCTATTGTTTGTACGCTTCTATTAAATTTAGGATTTAGTATATTCTTTATTACCTTTGGTACAGAGTCGACACAAAAGGGAAATGAAGGAAAAAAAGTCGCAAAATAATATATTAATGGGACAAAGAGGCTCTATGTCCCATTTCTAAATCCTCGGTTTAATGCTTTCGACAAACTTGGCTGCGGCGCGGGAGAGTGGGACTGTTTTTAAATGGACAATACCGATATACCGGCTCGGAATTTCCTCTTCCAGCAATACTTCATGGACAATACCGCGGTTTAAATACTCACGAGAAAACTCGCGAACAACACAAGATATGCCTAAGTTCCCTTTCGCAAAATCCATAATAAGATCATATGAACCAAGTTCGAATACCGGAGACAGTTCATATCCTCTTTCTTTAAAAAACGCATCCACATAATCACGGGAGACCGTATTTTTTTCAAAAGAGATGAGCGGTAGTTCCATTAAATGATCATAGCTGATCCGATGTTTCGAAATCCGTTTATATTTATCTCCGCAAACGAAAATATCATGGATTTCCATACATGGCGTAACTTCAAACTGCTCATCATCAATCGGTAAATTACATACACCGACGTCCGCTTCCCCAGCTTTCAAAAAACCTAATATTTCCGGAGTCGTACCATTTAATACCTTCAGCTTAATACCAGGAAATCGCGCATGAAACTCTTCCAAATAAGGTAATAAAAAATAACGGGAAATTGTATCTCCAACCGCAATTCGCAACTCACCGCGCCGGATTCCCTTATACGCTTGAATCTTATCTTCCGCAACATCTAGAATCCCGAGGGCTGAGCTGACATGCTCCTGCAACACTTTCCCCTCTGTCGTTAACATAACACCTTTTGGAGTCCGATAAAACAGCTGGACTTCGAGCCCCTTCTCCAGCCGGGAAATTGCTTGGCTCACTGCAGATTGAGTCATAAATAATTCTTTTGCCGCTTGGGAAAAGCTCTTATTTTGACTGACGATCTGAAAAACTCGATATAAATCCAAGTTCTCTATCATATAAATTCTCCTAATACTAGGTATAATAATTATTAATTTTACTTATATCACGAATTACAGGTATAGTAAAGAAGGGAAATCAAAAATTAATAAATATGTACATCATATATTCTCATGAAGATTAGGAGAGATCAGATTGGTAAGAGTAGTAGGTACAACCGCACGTGGACTCAGAGCACCGATTATCAATGAAGGCGATGACCTCGAGGAAATCGTCGTAGAAACCGTCTTACAAGCAGCGGAAGTCGAGGGATTCCAAATTCGGGATCGTGACATCGTTTCCTTGACCGAGTCGATTGTTGCCCGGTCGCAAGGAAATTATGCGAGCATCGAAGCAATTGCTGAAGATACCAAGCGAAAATTTGGCGATAAAACGGTCGGAGTCGTCTTCCCAATCCTCAGCCGGAATCGTTTTTCCAGCATTTTAAGCGGGATTGCCCGCGGGGTTAAAAGAATTGTCCTCATGCTGAGCTATCCAGCAGATGAGGTTGGCAACCATTTAGTCAGCATTGATGACTTAGATGATAAAGGAGTCAATCCGTGGACAGATGTACTAACGGAAAAGGAATTCCGCGAGTTATTCGGAAATTGCAAACATCCATTCACTGGCGTCGATTATATTGAATATTACAGGAGCATTATCGAAGCAGAAGGAATTGAATGCGAGATTATTTTTTCCAATAACGCGAAATCAATCCTAGAGTACACGAAGCATGTCCTCACTTGTGATATCCACTCCCGTCACCGGACGAAACGGATCCTAAAGAAACACGGTGCGGAAACGATTTACGGACTGGATGATATTTTAACAGAACCGATTAATGGCAGTGGTTATAACGAAGCATACGGACTACTCGGTTCTAATAAAGCGACCGAAGAAAGTGTGAAACTCTTCCCGAATAATTGTCAGGAATTAGTAAACGGGATTCAAGCAAAAGTTAAACAAGCTACTGGAAAAACAGTTGAAGTAATGGTGTACGGCGATGGTGCATTCAAGGATCCGGCTGGAAAAATATGGGAACTAGCAGACCCTGTTGTATCCCCAGCTTATACGTTAGGTCTGGAAGGTACACCGAACGAAATCAAATTAAAATATTTAGCTGATAATAACTTTAGTCACCTGCGCGGAGATGAATTAGACGAAGCAGTTGCCGCGTTCATTAATAAAAAGGGTGATGACCTTGTCGGATCTATGGAGGCACAAGGAACAACTCCACGAAAACTAACCGACTTGATCGGCTCTCTATCTGACCTCACGTCAGGCAGCGGTGACAAAGGAACACCTTTTGTCTATATTCAAGGATATTTTGATAACTACACCGATGGAAAGTAATGAATTCAACTTTTGCACTGGCAAATTTCCTATCACTGCACGGAGAAGATTTTAAATAATACTGTTGACGGCTATAATAAACGGACAGCTTCACTGCTCGAATTAGAGTTGTTTTCAAGTGTTGATTAGATCTCTCTGACCAAACGAGCTGGAATCAGGAGGCGCAAAAGGGTGATCAAAAAAACATCCCTATTTATCCGAACGAAATCGAATTTAGCCAATTCGATTAATTAGAGCACTACTAATCGACTGAATGAAGGCTATTCTAGCTCGTTCGGGTGATTAGGACCCTTATAATCGACCGAACGAAGGAAAGTCTAACTCATTCGAGTAATTAAGACATCTCTAATCGACCGAACGAAATCTAACCTAATTCAAACGGACGATTAAAGATTAAAACGCCCCTATTCACTCGGCTAAATGTAGTCATCCACAGTATCATTACCATACAGTTCCCAAAGCAATTACAAAAAACGGGTCGCCAAGGAAAATTTTCACTTGGGGACCCGTTTCTATTCAACTTCCCGGCGAAGCGGCAGCTGCTGATTGATCTGCTTTCACGCAATCAATCGCGACAACGAGGGCAATCATCAGGTTTTCTTCGGATTCATCACTTATTTTAACTTGGTAACTATCGCCCCAAGTAAACCATTTTTTCTTCACTTCTCCAATAAACGCTCCGTGCTGATACACTTCAAAATCCATGCCCCACCAATCTCCTGTCACCTCTAAGCCAATCGCATCAATCGAATAGCGCGGTTTAAAAAAAGAAAATTCCTTTTTTATCGTAATGACTTCTTCACCGGCAACAGCAATGGTGAACTTCGGCATCCAGGTAAGCATTCGCTTCGTAATTCGGGCGACTTCCGCTTCTCTCTCATCCTTAATCGTATAGACTTTCGGGATTTTCATGAAGCTACCCTCTACGGTATATACATCCCGTTCATCTGCATCTTTTACCGTAAACCTGCCGCTTAAGCTAAGTATTTTTTGCTTTATATACAGTTCCTTCATAAGGTATCCTCACACTTCTTCGCCAGTTTAAAATTCTTCATACTCAGCTGGATCTTGGTTTTTCATTCTCCCGTCCGGACGACTCAATTCGCCGATCTTATTCATTTCTTCCTGTGATAATTCAAAATCAAAGATAGCAAGATTCTCCCGCTGACGAACCGGTGAAGTCGATCTTGGAATAGCAACCGATCCCAACTGATAATGCCAGCGCAGAATAACTTGAGATACGGACTTATTATGGCGTGACGCAATTGCCGTTAGAATATCGTTATCAAGCACGTTGTTTACACGTGCAAGTGGACTCCAGGATTGTGTCTGAACATCATTTTCTTCATGCCACTTCCGCTGCTCCTTCTGATTGAAGAACGGGTGCAATTCAATCTGGTTCACACTTGGCTTCACACCGGTTTCTTTTTCCAGCCGTTCAATATGTTCAGGCAGGAAATTACTCGTTCCAATTGAACGAACCAAGCCCCATCTTTTTGCATCAATTAACGCCTGCCAAGCTTCGACATACACGTCCTGCTTCGGATTCGGCCAGTGGATGAGGTATAAATCATAATAATCGAGATTCGCCCGGTACAAGGACTCTTGAATCGTCTGCACGGCCAAATCGTATTGATGGTATCTCCCTGGCAGCTTCGACGTGACGATTAAATCTTGACGCTGTACACCAGTTTTACGGACAGCTTCCCCAACTGTACCTTCGTTTTCATAGTTATAAGCGCTATCAAGCAGACGATACCCATTGTCTATCGCACTTATAATCGACCGGACCCCAGCGTTACCATTCATTTTATACGTCCCTAGTCCAATTGCCGGGATTGATAGTCCATCATTTAATGTAATTTCAGGAATCGATCTAATCATGTAAAACATCTCCTTTTCTATTGATTTCTCCATTTAAATGAGTGATTAAATTTAGTATAACACACTCACCGACCGGAATTCTGTTCCTTCCTTCTCCAACAGTCTATAATAGATCTAATGAAAGTCATCAGGGAAGAGAGGTGTTTCGGATGGTTGGTATGGGATACCGAACGATTAAAACAGCAGTCGGTGCAGGTATTGCGATGTGGTTTGCAAGTCTTGTTGACATTCAATTTGCAACCTTTGCAGCGATTCTTGTCATTATGTGTATTGAACGGACGAAAAAACGAACCATCTACACGATTAAGGATAAATTTTTCGCTTGTCTTCTTTCACTCGTTCTCGGTATGGTGGTCTTTGAATTATTAGGTTATCACCCGATTGTATTTGCGATTTTCATTCTTCTGTTTATACCGATCTTAATGAAAGCGCGGATTCAAAACGGATTTATCACAAGCATGGTTGTCCTCTCCCATATTTATATGATTGGAAATGCAAGTTTTGAAGTTTTCTTCCATGAACTATTTATCATTCTCACCGGGATTGGAATTGCATTCATTGTAAACAGTGTTATGCCGAGTATGAGAAAAGACATTGATAGGTTCAAATATGAAATTGAAGAAAAGTATGCAAAAATCCTCTATGAATTCCATGCTTTCTTAAAAGATAATCACCGGAATTGGGACGGACAAGAGATTAATGAAGCGGAAGAAATTATTAATCAAGCGAAATCGATGGCCATCCAAGATATTGAAAACAATTTATTACAAGAAAAAAGAACAGACTATCATTATTTCAGATTGCGCGAAGAACAGCTCGCCATATTGCGACAAATGCTGCCAATTATAGGCATCGTTTCCCTCTCAGAGATCCATGTGGAACAACGCGAAATGGTTGCCGACCTATTATTGAACATTAGCGAAAACGTCCGCACGAAGAACATTGATCCTGTTCTCGAAAAGTTAGAGTCTTACGAAGAAATTTTCCGTGAAAATGAACTACCAAAGACAAGAGAAGAATTCGAAGTGCGGGCCAATCTCTTTTACTTGCTTTTTGAAATTAAGAATTATTTGCTAGTGAAGAAGAAAGTGATGCGGCAACGCGAACCTTTTTCTAATCGCGCAGGTGTACGAGTGTAAAGTCTAAGTAAAAAACAAAGAACAAGATTGAATTTGGAGGAAATGAATCATGAAATTGACAGAGATCACCATCCGCCATTTACAAATGAAATTAAAATCTCCTTTTGCAACAAGTTTCGGAACGCTAGAAAATCGTGACTTTCTACTGCTAGAGGCAAAAGACGAAAGTGGAACGATTGGTTGGGGAGAATCGGTCGCCTTCCGTGCCCCCTGGTACACCGAAGAAACGATGATGACGAACTGGCATATGCTTGAGGATTTTCTTATTCCACTCCTCCTCAATAAAGAATTGCAGCACCCGGATGAAGTGCGTGACACTTTTTCCCCCATCCGGAAAAATAATATGGCAAAATCCGCGATTGAAGGTGCAGTTTGGGATATCTATGCCCAGCAAACGAACCAATCTCTTGCAGCGGCACTTGGCGGGAAGAGTGAACAGATTGAGGTTGGCATCAGTATTGGCATTCAGCCTACTACCGATGACTTGATCCAATTGGTTCATGGATATGTGAAAGAAGGCTATAAGCGTATGAAAGTGAAAATCAAGCCTGGTAAAGATGTCGAAGTAATCCGGGCGTTACGCGAACACTTCCCTGATTTGCCGATTATGGCAGATGCTAATTCAGCTTATTCATTAAAGGATCTTGATACGTTAAAACAACTTGATGAATTTAATCTCATGATGATTGAACAACCACTCGCTTCTGAAGATATTATCGACCATGCCAAGCTGCAAAAAGAGCTGGAAACACCGATTTGCTTAGATGAAAGCATCAATTCGTTGGAAGATGCACGAAAAGCGGTGGAACTCGGAAGTACGAAAGTTATAAACGTGAAGATTGGCCGTGTTGGCGGATTATCTGAAGCGAAAAAAATCCATGATTACTGTGCGGAGAAAGGTATCTCTGTCTGGTGCGGCGGGATGCTTGAATCTGGAATTGGCCGGGCCCATAATATTGCGCTAACATCACTGCCGAATTTCACCTTGCCTGGTGACACATCCGGCTCCGACCGCTATTGGGAAAAAGATATTATCGCACCAGAAGTTATCGCGAATAACGGTTATATTACAGTTCCTAAGAAAGCTGGCATCGGTTATGAAATCGACCGGGAAGCAGTTGATGCATTCACGGTCAGTAAGAAACATTATCGTTAAATTGAGAGCGAACGTTTTTCTTGTCGGTATTTAGGGAACGATTGAATATAGGTAATTTCGGTTCCCCATATATTCGACAACAATGAAAAAGGAGTGTTTCCTAAGTGACGACGTATAATAAACTTGTCCGCGACGGTATTCCGGCAATATTGGAACAAAACGGTCAAGCCTTCAATACCGAAACCCTTAACCAGGATCGTTATATTATGGAGCTAAAAAAGAAACTGAATGAAGAAGTGATGGAATATCAAGATGCAGCAAATGACGAAGATGCATTAGAGGAACTTGCCGATATCCTCGAAGTCATGCAGGCCCTTGTCGGTATCCACGACACCACGATGGAAGAGGTAGAAAAACGTCGGGCCAAAAAGGCAGAGGAATATGGCGGGTTTGAAGAGAAGATTTATTTGGTTGATGTAGAGGAGAAATAGCGATGAGGTACTTAGACTTTCCCTAAGTGCCTCATTTTAACATGCCTTTTTTCCGGACTGCTCGAGCTTCCTCGCCCGGACATTCCCCTTATATATAAATTTCCCTGTCCAAAGAAAAGCACCAGTATCGCAAGCAAACCTGTACCAGTCAGAAAAGAGATGAGTGCACCTTCAATCGTCCCAATTCTCCGACCCAGTGAGGCGTTGACGGACGATTGACTGCCTACTAAAAGCCCACCCATCATCATACTTATTTGATTTACCAACTAAACTAAATGTCATTTCATTAATACCCAACCTCAACGACTGCATTCACAATATACATTAAATCATTTTCATCCTGTTGATCTTCAAGGAAAATACCGCTCGTTGTCGCCATACCTCCAGCAACGGTTTCTACCGTTACCGTTCCATAAGGAAGCAAACTTTTAATTTTTTCATGGTCAAGCTTTTCCTCGTCTTTTGGCACAGCGAGCTTAACGTTCACCCGCATATTGTTCAAGTCTTGACTTGGCAGCATTTTCCTTATTCCTGGCATGGAATTATAATGGATAGCATCCATAATCGCACGTTCGGCAGCTACATTTATGTCCTGGCCGTGGAGATCAATTCCCATTCCTGCTTCGATAAATAGAATTTCTTTCAATTATATTTCCCCTTTCCATTGTTTTTTTACTTCCACTGCGTGAACAACTTCTGCAAATGTTCCTTGGAGTAACTCTAATGCGTCGTGATGTAGTTTTTCATTATCCGAGACGACACAATTAGAGGGAACCGTTACGAAAAAATCTCTCATAGAAGCATCACGAGCAGTCGTGTCAATACACACATTCGTGTAAGCTCCAATAATCGTAAGGTGTCTTATACCATTTGAGCGTAATAAAAGCTCAAGATTTGTATGGACAAACGCGCTATACCGATGTTTTACGACAACTTTTTCTCCTGGAAGCGGAGTGAAATACTCATGAATTTCCGCTCCCCAGCTTCCAGGTTCACAGTAGGATAAATTACTTTTCTGATTGCTTCGGCCAAATCGTTCATTTGCAGAAGGGGATTCCGTCCAAGCACTATGTTCCGAGATCACATGAATCACTGGAATCTCACATTCTCGTGCTGCTTCTAGCAAATCCTTCATCTGTTTCATTTTTTCATAAAAAGCATGAATATCTTTCCCGCGTTTACCTGCAGTGCCTTCCGGATGGCAAAAATCATTTTGTAAATCGACTAGAAGTAGAGCTATGTTCCCGTTTGTTGTATTCATTCTAAATCTCTTGTAGCTTTTTATACGTATTCACCGTCTCCTGATCAAGCAGATAAAGCTGATCAAGTAAAGCAGGGATGAACGTGCCCGGCCCTTCCGCCTTTTTCATCGCAAGTTCCGCAGTTATCCCGTAAGCTGCAGTCACTTCCACACTTGCCTCATACAAGTCTTCGGCAACACTTAAATAAGGCCCAACGAGAGACGAAAGCAGGCACCCGCTTGCCGTAATATTTTGTAGCATGGTATGC
The DNA here is from genome assembly GCF_009746545.1 of Oceanobacillus sp. AG. Lineage (NCBI taxonomy): Bacteria > Bacillati > Bacillota > Bacilli > Caryophanales > Bacillaceae > Oceanobacillus > Oceanobacillus sp. AG. The sequence goes on along the minus strand of NZ_WOWT01000012.1, from coordinate 29,055 downwards.
CCATTATTACAAAGACTCATGCGCGTTCCGTCTGTAATGACGTCTGTTTTCCCTGTTGCAATAACAACCGTATCATATTCTTTCGCTACTGTTTGAGCAATTTTCGGATCAATCGATTCAACCGTAGAGTCAGGGCTTTTCATAATATCAAGCGCTCCGCCAAGTACGGAAATTTCCCCAGCATTCGCTCGGATAGCAGCGAATTTCACCTTTTCCAATAATTCATTAATCACTTTCGTACGGAATTTTGTTCCCCCTGCTGCGATGGGATCAAGAATGACTGGAATTCCTTTTTCATTCGCTTTAAGGCCAGCAAGCAGCATCGCCTCGGCCCGATCCTCGGTTAAAGTTCCGAGATTCAATACGACAGCATCCGCATGACTCGCATTCTCCTCCGCCTCTTTTGGTGTATTCGACATGGCTGGAGACGCACCAATCGCAATTAAACCATTTGCCGCAAAATTTGTCGCAACCTCATTCGTGATGTTATAGATAAACGGACTTTTTTCTCGAATTTTAGCAATATAGTTCATGTAAACTTCCTCCTTTTTAGTAAATTGAAATAGATTAAGGGCGAGGTAGTTTTTAAAAAAGAAAAACCACCCCGGGAATTGGAGTGGTTATTAATACAATTTAAGTATGTATACCAACTCCACTTTCCTACGCTAGTATGAACTAGATCAGGTTCAAAGGGATTAAGAAAAAGTCTTATCTCAGCCGACTGGCACCCCTAGTGGAAAAATATCTATTCTTTATGACTAGTCTATCTTATTTTTAATATAAAAGAAAGGGTTTGCGTGCGTGCACCCAAACCCTTTCTTTTATATTAAAAACCACCATATGGCACGAATCCGGGACCGTACTGCCAAAATCCCGGGCCGGGTCCGAAGCCAAGACCGTAACCAAATCCGGCCCCTGGACCGAACCCAGGACCGTATCCCGGTCCAAAGCCAAAACCTGGTCCTCCAGCGATTAAACTGCCACCTAAAAATCCTAGTCCTGCTCCTATTAATCCAGCTGCAAGCGGATCAATACCGCCACCTGGCCCAAACGGACCCGGCGGACGAGCCCGGTGCATTTCTGGATATGGTAATGGCGAATGATGCATCGGTACATGATTTACAAATCCATGCATGTATATGCTCCTTTTCAAGAAAAATTTTATCCTGTTCTTTCCCTTCCCTACAGCCTATGGCAGAGTACAGGAAACCGCACTAGACAAATCCCTATTTTTGACATGAAATTTGGGTCGGAAAACGAGATGAATCCTTTTTCTCAGGTGACTATGCATTCAGAATATCGAAAATACAAATTCCGTGAGCAACATGACAGTATTCCGGACATATAGAAGGTTATCAATCCCTATTGACCAGCTCATTTCGCCTAAGAGGAGCTATCAACGTCAGGATGTTAAGATTCCTAAATACCCCACTTCCCGCTTAAGACTTGCTCGGAAAAATGGTGTAAGACCACGAATAAATGAAATCAATAATAAAAACAATCCCCCAAACCATTGAAATGTTATACATCATTTCATTTGCATAAGGTGATGCCAAGTAATTGTCATCACCAATCCACGAAAGATCAGTCAGGTAATTCATCGCCTGATTGAGATCCTTTATTCCATAGCTCCAGAAAACAATCTGGACGGCTGCGAATATAAGTAAATGGAAAATGGAGCTGTATCGATTGATTTTGGCAATATATTTCGGGTCTTTTTGTCTCCTGATGATTTCTTTATCCCTTTCAGTAAGTAAGTCGATACCGCGCAAATTACCAATCTTCAAGCGCATCCAACGGTCCAACTTCCGGAAATCATTGATGCCAAAAGTGCACGCATACAAAATAAAAATCAAAATAACAATTTGAAACATCGAAATCTCGCCTGTTTCCCGGTAAATAAGGAGAGCAAGCACTCCCTCAACGATAAATAAGCCGAGAAAAGACAGCAGAAAGATAAGACTTAAATTCCGTTTGTTGAAAAAATAGCGGATGACCCCGAATAGAATTAATGAGATAAAGGACAGTATTTCTGCAGCGATAAAAATTTCCCATTGATGTTGGATTAGAAAGGTCATTTGGTGGCTCTCCCCTTTTGGAATTGGTTTAGGTTAATATGAAAAACACTCACTTGTAGTTTTACGGCGGAAGTGAGTGTTTGGTTTCAATGATTGCGCCTATAAATTCTCTTAAAACCATCGGATATGACTAAGTTGTATTTTTAACCTGTCTAGCTTTCTCTTGAATTTCCCCCGTTTATCGGTGATTAGTTGGATTTCAGATTTCAAAGCAATCTTTTCTGCCACGGTTTCGATTGTCAAGTTCTCTGTATTAATCCGTTCCTGGAAAATATCATGCGATAGTCCTGCGATACATCGATCGCTTTGTTTAACTCCCAAGGTTATATTCCCACTTCTAAACACGAGGGAAACCCAATATGTGAAGGTTGGGATATACAGTCCGTAAATCCCTGATTCTGTTCAACTAACATTCAGTGGGAGAGGTAAGGATATCCCCACTGAATGAGTTTCACTTTATGGCACGGGTTGCAATATCGGCGGTCCACCTAAAGACGAATCTTTAAGTCTTTTATAAGCAACATAAAAGGAAATCATTGCACCGATAACAAAGAACATGGCTGAAACAAAGGAAAGTTCTTCTAAAGATATTATCTCATTTGATGAGTTTGTTGATTTTGATTCTTGTGGTGATGACATAATGAGTACACCTCCAAATATCTTTTCCTTCTTTAATGTATTCAAGCGGAGAAAATATTTTACTCTTTTTAAAGGAAGACAGCCTTCAGATAATAACCTACCCGCCGATTGCCTTCCAGCCATGCGAAAAGTATTAATTATAAACTCGTATAAAGATAGGAATAATCATGTTAAAATACTGTTATAGAAAGGTTTTATAAAAGAGCATTTCTAAGAAAGGAGTTAAAAGGTTATGGATATCCATCTATTCATCCTAATTTTCACCATCATTTTCATGCTCCACAACCTAGAAGAAATCATGACAATTGAAAAATGGTTCAACAAAACGTATCCAAGAATTCGCAAAAGAATCCCTGCTTTTATAGAAGAAGAACTCAGGAAATTTGAGACAATGAATGCAGCCAGATTTTCTTTCGTTGTATTTTTACTTTCTATCCCAGTAGCTATTCTGATTGAATTACAACAATAACTGAGCATTATCTTCTATTTCTCGGGTTAAATCTGTTATTTGCTTTAAATATTTTCACCCATCCCTTACAATCCTTATACTTACGCAGCTATACTCCAGGTCTTTGGACTTCTGTATCACTGATCATTCCTTATTATATTATTCTTTGTTATCATATATCTAATACTGGTTTATTAACATTCAACAATTTATTAGGTGCAGTCGTAATTCTAATCTTGTTTATTCCTATTTTTCTTCTCAGTCATAAAGCAGCAGAAAAATGGAACTAACTCCTCGAGACAAAATTCAACAGTAGCAAATCTTGTCCTTTACTTAGCATCCGACGAATCCAGTTATTCCACTTGTTCTGAGTTTATCGTGGATGGTGGAATTACCGCAATGTAATAAACTTTTTACATCAAAAAAAACGACAGAGATTATCTAAAAATATTCCCTGTCGCTTTTTATTAGACGAAATGTGCTCTTACTCAATCCCCTCTGCTATTTGCAGAAACAATTCTTTCGGCATTTCAGACTCTTCGCCAATTAATTCAAGAAACACATCTTCATGTTCCCAAGTGAGACACATGAAACCATCATCATCAACCGCCAGATTACCTTCATTACCATTAATAGTGATTGTCTCCGTCTCTTCCCCTTCAAACATTCCATCATAATCCTCTTGTGAAGGATAGATGCTAAATACGAAGCCATTCCAATCTTCATCCTCATAAATGAGATAGACCATCTCTGACTCATCATCCGAGGAATAATAGGATTCCGTCATTTCATAGCCCTCCGGTACGAATGTAACATCGGGAATCGTATAATCTACATTTTCCTTAATTTCCTCAAGTGACATTTCTTCCTCGAGAAATGCAAAATCTTCTTCCCATTCCTCTTCCATTACAGCATTTTCTTTTACTTCTTCTGGAACTTCAATTGGCTCAACTTCATTCACATTCGACACCGTAGCTTCCGCTGTAACTTGAATAGATTCACCGTCCATTTCAAATTCCGCCTGAACAGTTTGTGATTGGATCAACATTGACTCTTTATCAACCTTCATTTCGGTCTCAAAGCTGTTGATCGTAATGTCGGAAAGGTCTTCTTCCAAGTCAATATCCATCGTCAAATCTCCCATTGATGTATCGAAATATGGTTCGATTAATTCCTCAAATTCTTCTCCCTCACCGGTTAACGTAAGGATATACTGATCCTCTTCCTCAGTCATTTCAAATTGATCAGCAAACGCCTCTAGTTTTTCAAGTTCACCTTCATTTAATTGGTCAAAGCTCTCTAGTCCCATTTCTTCTTCATCCGTAATGAACCATTCACCGAACATGTTCATATACACTTCTTCACCAACGATATATGTCTCCACATCCATAGAAATTCCAGTCATCCCCATCGTCATGTCTAAATAAAGTGTGTCCGGATCATGTGTGACGTCAGCCGTACCTTCAATCGATACATTCATATCCATAATCTCTGTATCGATCTTCATCTCTGTCGTATAACTTTCTAAATCAGCATTCGCTTGAATTGCCTGCTCCAATACTTGGCCTTCTGTTAACGGTTCCTTATCTTCCCCACAAGCAGCAAGCAGTAAGAAGCTTGCAATTATCAATAAGGCAATGGTTTTTCTCATCTCTCTTTTTCCCCCTTTTACTTATGCTATACCTAAATAACAATCGAAAAAATGACCCCTAACTCCTCTCTCATGTAAACATGTATAGGAAAATTCCTTTTGTAAAACTCAAGAATATTATACCCCAATACTTGGTAAATGGGGATAGTTATTTAGATGGATATGAATTTTATTTTTTAGTAAAATGAAACTTAATTACTTGCCACTCGTATGTAAGATATGAATGTATAAATCGGAGGATATTTAATGAAAAAGTATCTTGTCTTTATCGTTAGTTTTATTGTAATGTTCATCGTATTCCAGGTACTGTCTGGCATGTTCCTAACATGGATATATACTCCGGATATTAGTTCAGCTTGGAGCATGAGTGCTGGCCTCTCCCAGAAAACCGTTATTACAGGCAGCAATTCATTTGGGCTACCATTGCTTACTGCTGCGCTTGCTGCTTCTGTTGCTTATGTGATCTTGGTGAAGTTTGCGGGGCGCAGGAAGGGAAATAGTTAAATGATGAAAACAAAGGCGCAAGCGCCCTTGCAGGTTAAAAACGCGACGTCCTGTCGCAACACCTGCACTAGCACATCCTGTGCGTCGTAGCAACGTACAAACTGGAGCACTCCGGAATGAGATAAAGGAAACATGCCCCTTTAGGGGTAGACGTGAGTTGGGCTTTAGCCCGTTTTTAAACGGCCCTCCTTTAGTTTTGAGTTGATGTTGACTTTCACCACAGGGGTATAAGGGCGACTAAGCCTCACAAAGACCGCTCGACAAGTCTTCTTTATCGATTGGAGGAGTGTGAAGTTTGATAGTCGCTGGGCACTGGAGCCGGACGTGGCTAGCCCCGGATACCTAAGTTATCACAGCATTTTTATTTTATAGTTTCATGTATAATGAGAAAGAGGCAGGATTCCTTCTTACCTGCCCTCTGAATACTCCCGTATCTGCATCCGTCGACTTTTCCTTATTTGCGCACTTTGAAACAGACGCTTCTCCTCCTCCGTTTCCGGAATCACGCCACTCACTTTGGTTGGAATTCCTTCACTATTAATTGCAACCATCGTCAGAATTGCAGTAGTCGTCGTTGTTATTTCGCCTGTATCCAAATGCTGGCATTCCACTTTCACATACACTTCCATCGAGGTTCTGCCCGTAGAGACGACGACCGCCTCCAATTTTAATATGTCACCCGCCTTAGCAGTTGAGAGAAAATTCACCGTATCGATCGATGCCGTGACCACCACACTCCCGCTATGCTTCATAGCAGCAATCGCCGCTATTTCGTCAATTGATGCTAAAACAGTTCCTCCAAAAATTGTTCCCATATGGTTTGTATCCGGAGGTAAAACAAGCTTCGTCTGAATTGTTCTCGAAATTGTCGCTGGTAATTTTTCTTCCATTTCATAACCTCTTCTCTGTTCTTTGAAGTGACCGCTTAAGAGACTTCGGGAGAGTTTTTAAGGAAATGAAAAAACCCATCAAAACTGATGGGCATAATAAAGATAGCATCCTCAATAAAACAGTAATCTTTTACCGTTAAAAGTCAGAATAAACCTCATTATACCTTCCCAGCTCCCGAAGAAGATAACTTTCATAATAATGGCAGGTCTCCTGACTTATGCTTCCTCCTACTCTAATTCCTTCCCGTCCAAGACAGTGGATTTACTTATTTCGTCAGCATTTACAGTTGCGGGTACAGTTCTGGTTTCACACCAGATTCCCTATTAAGTCTCCTTAGACACCATGATTACGGGTCTTATCGTATGTAGTTATTTTCCATAAAAAGCTAAGTATTGTATCAAGCATAGTATAGATTGTTTAAATTAGCAATGTTAATGGAAGTTTATTAAAAACGAAACATAAACATATAGCAAATGTGGAACGTAATAATGAATAATTAGAAATAATCATTACAATATTCGCTAACTTTAAAAGAGGAGTGATCTGTTGAGCGACTGGATTCCAAGACTTATATTGCTCATTGTCGCAGTACCCTTTGTTTGGTATTTTGTTGCATTAAGTAAAAATGTAAGTAAAACAGAGAAAGAGCATGATCGGGATATGTCATATGAAATCAATCCGTTTACAGGGTTGAAAATGCCATCAAGTGATTCAAAGAAAGATAAGAAAAAAAGTGAATAAACCGCTTAACAAAATTAGGGGGAGCGACAAGCACTCCCCCCATTACTCTCTTAGATCGGCCACATCTCCATATTCTCTGCCATTTCCCAGAACATGTATTCAAATTTACTTGTTTTTACAACAATATCTTCAAGCGCTTGTAACTCTTTTTCAGATTTGCCTGCTGCGTAATCGTTAATTAACTTCTGGCAGTTTTCGGCGAGCTCGGTGAATTCTACCGATGAATACATTTGAATCCAATTACCGTAAAACTCATGCTCTAATGACTCTGGGTTTTTCGCTAATTCTTTTCCAATATAGTTATAGCTCCATGCACACGCCAGCACAGATGCAATCGCATTCTCTACACCGCCAAGCTGGGAGACATTCAGCATATAGCTTGTATAAGCAGTCATCGTAGCTGATGGCTCTGTGTCCTCGAGTTCTTCACTTGTAATACCAAAGCGGGCTGCATATTCCCTGTGTAATTCCATTTCCATGTTCAATGTCCCGTGCAATAGATTCGCAAACATCGTCATCGTATGTAAATCTGGTGACTTTGAGCTTCCAATCGCAAAGATTCTCGAATACTCGATTAAGTAGACATAGTCCTGCTTCATATAATGCTTGAACTTTTCTTTATCAAGCGTCCCATCCCCGATTCCCTTTACAAACGGATGCTCCAAGTAAGCTTCCCAAATTGGCTGGACTTTTTTCCACAGACGATCTGTAAACTGTTCATTCATGATTTATTCCTCCCTTTTGGTATAGAACCTCTCTACACCACAAAGGGCATGTCTCGATTTGCCGAAAGCCTTTCGTTACATGTGTATTAAACACTTTTACCTTTCCCATTAAAAAAGACCGCTCTTTTTATAATGGAAATAGGCGGTCTGCGCGTAACATGTTAATTTGTCGCTATCAAACACCGCTTTCTTTCGCTAGTATCAACTAGATCAAGTTCGAAGGGTTGAGACAGTTTTCCACCTGACTCTCTCAGCAAATAATGCACCCCTAGTGGTGAGAAATATTCTATTAATTCTACTATTACATATTTAAAGGCCGTTAGCAAGGAGAATGGACATTCAGCCTCCCTTAGCGCACGGCAGGTCGTTCTAGAGTTTCCTAATTTCAACCAGGTGCACTCTTCGTTCACTTACTTCTAAAATTTTAAATTCTAAGTTCTTAAAAGTGAATACTTCCCCTTCTTCCGGCAAATAACTGTATCGATTCAAGATAAAACCAGCCACATTATCCGCTTCCTCCGGGATATCAATTTGGAAGACATTATTAAGACGGTGTAACGAAAGCCGTCCATCACAAATAATGAACGTTTCCGTTTGCTCATGGATGAGTGCGTCGTCCTCATCCATCTCATCTTCAATATCCTCGCCAATCATGGTCTCGATTAAATCTTCATGGGTGATCAACCCTTCTGTTCCACCATATTCATCGAGCACGATAGCAATATGCTTCTTAGCGTCCGTCATCTTTTTGAAAACTGCATCAACCGAATTGAATTCGTAAATAAATAAGGGATCCATATCAGAGAACTCCCGAATCCCTTTTTCCGGTTGAATGGACCAAGATAAAATAAATTTCGAATGGAAGACACCTACAATATTATCGCTATCCCCTTCGTAAATCGGGTACCGTGTATGATGATTTTCCAATAAAAACTCCTTTGCTTCCTCAAAAGCGATATCAGTCGGGATGGCCTTCATCTCTACCCGGTGCGTTTTCAATACATCTGAAACATTTAATGTCTGGAAATCGAGCATCGATTTCAATCGGTACATCTCATTATTTTTAAACGTACCTTCTGTGTGAGCGATATCAACCATTGCTCGCATCTCTGCCTTCGAAATGGTGACCTCTTCGTCCTCCTCTTTTCCAAGTAAGCGAATTGTTGTTTTCGTGAGCAGATTAAGTAACCAAATAAATGGCTTTAAAATGTGTAAAATAATCATCGTCGGATAATAGACGAGGTAAGAAATTCGCTCAGGAAAAGCTGCAGCAACCGATTTCGGCATGACTTCAGCAAATATAATAATTAATACAGTCAGCACCGTCGTCGTAATTCCGATATTCCATCCGTACTCGAGCGCGACAATTGTTACAAGGGAAGGAAGCACGATATTCGGAACATTATTAGCGATTAAAATACCTGGGATAAAGAGATCCGGATTGTTGACGAGCTTGAGTAAGCGCTCTGCCTTTTTATCCCCGTTGGCCGCTTTTAATTGCAGTTTCATCTCGTTCGTTGCCGTAAGTGCCGTCTCACTACCTGAAAAATAACTAGATGCGATAAAAAGGATAATGATACCAATAATTAAAACCGTCACAAGCATTCACCTACTTTGCTTCAAAAATTCCTCGTGATAAAGTGAAACTCATTCAGTGGGGGGTTTTTCTTCATCCCCACTGATTGTTAGTTGAACGAATCTGGGTGTTAGCGCGTTATCTACCACCTAAACTTTCTCGACACGACCTGACGTTTTGAGGTGGGAGTTTTACGGACGGTTACACCGGGATAAAACCATTCGACAGAATCTGGGAAATGGTACTGTTAGTATTCCCTTATTTGACTGGGAATCAACATATTTTCATTAATTTGAAGCTACAACTTTCGTTATGAGAAATCTGGGAATTTTCTTGAATTTGACTAGGGTCAGTGGTATATTTAAAGAAATCTCATAATCGGGAAGGAGTGAAGGAATGAAATTAATCGTAAAATTACTAGTGGGTATTGTTGCCGGTATTCTTATCGGGTTAGTTATCCCAGATTTCATCGTGAAGATTATCGTGACATTCAAAGAACTGTTCGGACAATTCCTCGGATTTGCGATTCCGCTGATCATCATTTTTTATATTGCCAGTGGGATTGCGAGCTTCGGTAAGCATTCCGGGAAAATGCTTGGGATCACCGGAGGGCTTGCTTATATATCCACAATTTTGGCGGGCACGTTAGCATTTATCGTTGCTCTTTTTGTTATTCCAAAGCTCGTTGGAAATGGTGGAGCATCCGCGGAAGAAGCCAGTGGCTTCGAGCCTATATTTGAACTTACAATTGATCCGATTACAGGTGTGATGACAGCTTTAGTTCTTGCATTCGTTTTCGGAATCGGTATTACACGAGTTGAAAGTCCAACGTTGAGATCCTTTTTTGACGAAGGAAAAGAAATTATTGAGCTACTCATCTGGAAAGTCATCATTCCAATTTTGCCGTTTTACATTGCAAGTATTTTTGCCGAACTTGCTGCAGATGGAACGGTATTTGACACGCTTCAAGCATTTGGACTCGTGCTTGTCATGGCGATTGTGCTTCACTGGGTATGGCTTGTTGTGCTTTATACTGTTGCGGGTACACTTTCCAAGAAAAATCCATTTACTTTATTAAAAACAATGCTCCCAGCCTATTTTACCGGACTCGGAACCATGTCCAGTGCGGCTACTATTCCAGTTACGGTTCGCTCTTCAAAAAATAATGGAGTAAGTGATGGAGTGGCTGATTCAGCTGTTCCATTATGTGCGACCATTCATTTAGCGGGAAGTACAATTACACTTACTATGTGCTCTGTAGCAGTTATGATGCTTTCCAATGAGATGGAATTACCAACATTTGGCATGATGATTCCCTTCATCTTAATGCTTGGGATTATTATGATTGCTGCTCCCGGAGTTCCAGGCGGTGCCGTCATGGCAGCGTTAGGACTGCTTAGCACCATGCTCGGCTTCGATGAAACAGCACTTGGATTGATGATTGCATTATACATGGCGCAGGATAGCTTTGGTACTGCAACAAACGTGACTGGTGACGGCGCAATCGCGATGATGGTCGATAAAATCATTGGAGCGAAATCAGAAGATCCAGCCGCATAAAAATAAAGGTGCTAGACAGTTTTTTGTCAGCACCTTTTCCTTTCATATGCGAGCTATTAGGATTGCTCCCTAGTTCCGGCTTAATTGGTCAACTGCTATAATCGCGTGTGCTACATCCTCCGCGGTAATGTCTGGAGATAGATTCCTCATTGTTTCTCCCGCTTGTGTCGCTGCTTCACCTATTTTAACCAAGTCTTCAAAGGACACTCTATCTAAATGCATTTCTCTTAATGTAGTTGGTAAGTTTAATGCACGATAGAAATGGATGTATTTTCTTAATTCTGCTTCCGAATGCAATTCAAGCATTAACTGAACCAATGTTCCATAAGCAACTTTTTCACCATGGGTTAGCTTATGAATATCGCCTTCGAGAACGGTAAACCCATTATGGATTGCGTGCGCCGCTGCGAGTCCTCCAGTTTCGAATCCTAAACCAGATAATAATGTATTCGCTTCGACAACTGCTTCCACTTGTTTCGTGACGAGACCCTTTTCTACCGCATGATAAGCAGGGATCCCATATTTAAATAACGTTTCTTCACACGTTTTTGCAATGGCTTGTGCTGCAATACTTGGCTTCCCGCCAGCCATCGTCTCCCCGTCGCTCTTGATCGTTGCTCTTGCTTCTACCCATGTCGCCATCGCATCTGCAATCCCAGAGGCGAAAAAGCGTGGTGGAGCCTTTGCCACTACTGCCGTGTCAATCAATACAAGATCCGGGTTCTTATTATAAAATTTATACGACTCGAATACGCCGTCATCACTATAAATAACGGATAAGGCACTTGTCGGTGCGTCCGTCGAAGCAGTTGTTGGGACAATCACAACGCCAACATCGAGGCCATCCGCACTTGCTTTAGCAGCATCCAACGTTTTTCCGCCGCCTACACCTATAACAAGATCGACCGTCTGACTTTTACCTTCTTCTACAACTCGATTGATTTCATTAAGAGAAGCCTCGCCTTTGAATTCAACAAAATGATAATCCAAACTCGTTTCCTTAAAGCTTGCTTCAATCTGTTCGCCCGTGATTCCCCACACGACTTCATCTGACAAAATCAACGGTTTATTTCCTAATTTTTTTACATGCTCACCAATTTCATTTAATACGTGGACTCCTTGAATGTACTTACTCGGTGATTGAAAAATAATCGCAGCCATATGACTCGCTCCCTCATGTTTGATTATACCTTTAGTATACCCTATATTTTTGCATGGATTCCAATTGGATATGAGGTAAAGTATAAAAAGCTGGCACCTCTAATCTAGGAAGCCAGCTGATCATGTATTGTTTGCGTAAGTAATATAGCTATCGGAAAAATTTAACGTGGATAAGGGTTCTCTACGGTATATTCCCAGTATATCATTTCGCCAGTCAAGAGCATTTAATTTACGTAGTTCATTGGATCCTGCAGGGCACCATTCTTATATACTTCAAAATGTAAATGAATACCCGTTGAATTACCAGTGTTACCCATTATCCCAATTACTGTCCCAGTAGTTACTTGTTGGCCAACCGATACATTGATGGACGATAGGTGTCCATAAACTGTTTTTAATCCATCACTATGTTCAATCTCTATTCTATTTCCTAAGCCACCAGCAGAACCTGCTTTCGTTACTACCCCATCTGCAGCAGCCAAAATATTATAATTGCTTGGTCTTGCTATATCAATACCTTGATGCATTCTACCCCAGCGTGGTCCAACATAACTGGAAATGTAGCCTCCCACCGCTGGCCATGCTAGATAACCGCCACTTGATCCAACACTATCTGAAGCAATTTGAGTATCCGGCGCCGGTTGCGTTAATGCTGTCATATTTTCTTTCACATCTTTTTCAAGTGCTGCTAGCTTATTATCTTCAAGTTTTAGTTCCTCTACTTTAGCAACAAGCTTTTCCTCTTTTTCTTCTATGTTAGCTTGCTTGACCTTCGCTTCTTTCTCCTGATCCTCAATCAATGCTTGCATTTCTTCTAACTCTAGTTTCAAATCTTTTAATTCTTCAAGTTTAACAACGACTTCTTCTCGCTTCTCTTCTACAATTTCTTTATCCGCTTCAATTTGTTCCATCAACGTTACATCCGAGTCTGTAATCTTATTTATCGCACTAATACGGCTAATGAAATCACCGAAGCTTTGAGATCCGAATAATACTTCCAGGTAGGAGATATCTCCACCGCTTTTCTGGTAAGCAGAAGCCCGTTCTTTCAAAATGTCAAAGCGTTCCTCAATCGCTTGTTCTAGCTTGGCAATTTCAACTTCAAGTGTATCTATCTCTTCTTGTGTATTCGATATATCTTCTTCATTCTTCTTCAATGATGCTTTGTTTTCATCGACTGCTTTCTTAATCCGACTAATTTTAACATTAGTTTCTTCTAATTCAATTAAAATATCAGCTATTTCCTCTTCCGCTTCAGAAAGGTTAGCTTTTATGTCTTTACGGTCTTGCTGCAGTTCGGTTTCTTTATTTTTTAGATCTTCTAATGAATCTGCAGATGCTGTTGTACTGAAAAAAGCGCTACCAAAACCAACCACTGCCATAGTGGCCATCGCTGCGATCTTTCTCTTCAATTTCTCGTTCCCCATTTCCCTCGCATTTATTGCTAAACAAGCTATATTTAACGTCCTCTATGTATAAAAACACTAACGTGAAAGTTTATCACGCATTAACGGTCTGTAATACCCCACTTCTAAACAGGAGGAAAGCCCCACTGAATGAAGTTTCACTTTATACTTTATATGTTTACTTTTGCTAATCTATGGGTACTTTATCACATCTCCATTTCATAAAAGTTAATATAATATTACAGTTGTATATCAAATATCGACACAATATTCCGTTATTCACGAAATAATTTGGCTTGAGAACTGACAAGTTGCCAAGCCATACACGCTTCCCTTGCTACTTACCCGGCTTCTTAGTAGAATGAATGCTTGATAGATTGATAAATATGTTTAGAGACGGAGTGAAGTTGTAAGATTGCTGGAAAGAAAATTTGATGAAATGCTTCAAATAAAGACAAAAGGGCTTAGGGAATGGCGTGGACAGACGGATGACTATAATCGGTATGAGGCGACACCCTATGCTGCTCTTGAACAATTGTTCAGCTCGTATAAACTGAAACCCACTGATCATGTAGTCGATTTTGGCAGTGGAAGGGGCAGGGTGCCATTTTACCTCCATCATCATTTCGATGTGCCTGTAACAGGTGTGGAAATGAATGAGCTTACTTTCGAGGAATCACAGATAAATAAAGCATTATATACAAGGAAAAACAAACATCTGAAAGCACCAATCCGCTTTGAATTCGGCCTTGCCGAACAATATGAAATCAGACCTGAACAAAATGTATTTTACTTTTTTAATCCATTTTCGGTCACGATATTCAAACAAGTCGTAGAAAACATTCTGCAATCCGTGAAAGAACATGGACGGTCTGTAGACATCATCTTCTATTATCCCCTACCCGAATTTAAAAAGTTCCTAAAAAAAGAAACACCTTTCCGATTAATTAACAAAGTGAAAGCGTATAAAAAACATGGGAAACATGGGAAATTCCTGATCTATCGCTTAGATTAATTCGTTATCTAGTGTCTGGTTTTCATTGCGGAATGAAGACTAGACATTTTTTGTTTGATAAAACTATCAGACTATAAAAATCCTAAAACGCGCTGGGACATTGCTCATCAACCGAAAATCTCAGGTCCCCAATTATTCGATAGTTTAAATTCGACGTATGCCAAGCTCCGCGAACCAGCTGTGCTATTATTAAGTAAAAATAAACTTTTAATTGGGTTATTATATTGTGAATTATACTGTAGACAGAGAAGAGGGAGAGCCATGACAGAAGAAATTAAAATTCTCATTGTTGAAGATGATTATGAAATTGCCCGGATTATGCGTGATCATTTGGTGAGAGAAGGATTCCAGGTCACTTGGGCTTCAACCGGGGTTGAGGGCTGGGAAGAATTTAAAGAAGGTAATTTTTCCCTCGTACTTGTTGATTTGATGATGCCGGAAATGGATGGATTTGAATTATGTAAACAGATTCGGTTGGAAAGTGATATACCACTCCTCATTGTCAGTGCGAAAACGGAGGATGACAGTAAGGTTCTTGGACTTGATCTTGGAGCGGATGATTATTTAACCAAGCCATTCAGCCTAAAAGAGCTGACCGCCAGGGTCCATTCCCACCTAAGAAGATACCATCGTTATACAGGAAAACATCAGCAAGAGAAAATGATTCGTTATAAACACGGTTTAGCAATTGATTTTCTAAATGAGACTGTATTTATAAATGGAGAAGTTGCTGTACTCACGGCTAAAGAGCAAGAGATTTTATTTTTGCTTGCTAAGAATCCTTTTATCACATTTGAAAAGGGAAAAATATATGAGCATGTCTGGCAAATGATGAATGTAGATGGCAATAACACGATTACCGTCCATATTAAAAGCCTCCGCACGAAGCTGAAAGATACCGGAAAACATCCAACATTCATCCAGACTGTCTGGGGCGTCGGGTACCGCTTTATCGGAGAACAATCAGGATGAAGATTAAATATTGGTTAATGATTAGTTATCTCGTTGTGATGGTATTGCCAATCGTAGCAGTTTATCTTTTATATATCAGTCTAAGCAACTATGATCAAAAACAAGATTTACAGGAGTTCCTACACTTTCAAGAAATCGTTGCGGACTTGGAAAGTGTGCTGAAGGATGTTTCCCTGTATCAAGGCCAGCCTAAAGAAAATTATCGGAATCTGAAAAGTCTTACCGATGATCATTTAAAAATTGATTTATATCGTTCCGATGGCCTTCATTTATTTTCTTCGATGAACACATTAGGTACCGAGCAGTTTCAGTGGACACCTCAAGAAAACTTATTTCGCAATTTAAATGAGTTTCAGAAAAATCCACGTACTTATACGATGAAGCAACTAGTCTTTGATGAGCAAAATCAGCCAATCGGACTATACGAAATCACACTCAGTCGAAATAAATGGGCGGAAGCAACAAGTACACGCACCAACATGATGTTCATCCTTTTAGCCGGGTTCTTCCTTATTCTTTATATTATCGTGCTTCTAGCGATTAACCGAAAATTGAACCAGCCCTTGAATCATTTGCAACAGCATATGAGAGCATTCGCAGACGGGAAAAAACCAACGAAGCCACTCGCCCAACCAAAGGATGAAATTGGCATACTTATTCATCACTTTGAACAGATGAAAGCTCAAATCATGGAAACAAACGAGGCGCTCCTTAAGCAACAGCGGGAGAAAGAATATATGGTCGCTTCCCTTTCTCATGACTTAAAAACACCATTAACCGCCGTTCGCGCATATACGGAAGCATTGGAAAATCACCATTTAACGGAAGAAGAACAGAAAGAATACCGCCACATCCTTTATGAAAAGCTCGATCACATGAAAGATATGATCAATGATTTGTCTGTCTTTACCGCGCTACAATCCGCGGAAAACATATTGAATAAAGTGTCAGTCAATGGAAATGAGTTTTTCGAAATGTTGTTTACTGGTTATGAAGAAGCTTGTTCTAGTAAACAGATTACACTTACTACAGAAATAGCTGTTAAAAACGGTTACTTGCTTGACCCGAAGCAAATGGTGCGGCTCCTTGATAATCTCATGGATAATGCGGTTCGTTACACACCAAGCGAGAAACAGATTTGGTTAGCCGGAATATCTGCAAAAAATCCGCTCCCCGAATGGGTATTCCCAGCGTTTAGAAATGAAGTGGATACATGGCGGGATGATGGCACCGTCATCCTCATTCAAAATGAGGGGAAAGGCATGAAACAGAGGCAGCTTGCTAATGTGTTCCAGCCTTTTTATCAAAATGAATCTTCCCGTGGTAAAGGATCCACGTCCGGACTAGGCCTTAGTATCGCAAAAATGATTATGGAAAAACATGATGGAAAAATAAAAATTTGGTCAACAGAGGATAAAGGAACATTAATAGCTTGTTGGCTCAAGGAAAGGGGTTCATAATGAAACGTAAATGGAAGAGATATCTTATTCTTTTAAGTGTATTAACGTTAGTACTAGGAGGTTGTTCCCAAAACATGAAAGTTTCTGCAGAAGAAATCATCCACAATGCGATTGAATCGGATAAGGATATAACAAATTATGCAGGTGTATCGGAAACAAAAATATTTGAAGGAGAAGAATTAATCGAACATTTCACTATGGAAGAGAATGTGGAAGGACAAAAAAGAAAAATCATTTCTAATGACAAATTGCTCGGGAATCAGTCGGAAGTTTTAAACGATGGTGAGAAGATGCTTATGTATGACAAAGAGAATGGAATAGCTCATGAAATGGATTTATCCGAGCTTGGAGGTTTCACAACAACTAGTCCGAGAGAACAATTCACAACCGTGATGGATATAATCCAAGACTCACATACGCATGAGTTAGTTGGTGAAGAAAAAATTCTCGGGTTTGACACGTATCACATTCAAATCGAGGCAAATGAATCCGGTGGTTTAATCGGTGACATGGAGGTATGGATTGATAAAAAAACATGGTTTATCGTAAAACTTATCTCTGAAACAGGAGATAGCCGAACCGAATCAACATATACAGAGCTCGACTTTTCACCGAAATTTACCGAAGATGTGTTTACAATCGATATCCCAGATGACGTTGAAATCGAAACATTGGACGGAGATTTAGGAGAGACAAGCGTCACTTTAGAAGAAGCTAAGGAAGCATTAGGCCAAGATTTCCTTCTGTTTTCTCATGACAATACAGAATTATTAAGTGTGGAGCTGTATGATTTCTCCGGCGGGGAGTTAGACCGGAATGAAATTGTGATGAATTACGGTTCCAAAGAAGGCACACCTCTAGCCTCTCTATCCGTTTTCCCTACTCCAGAGGATATGGAAATTGAAGCACCTAATTTAGAAATTCGCGGAAATCCTGCTGAGTACGAGGAAATTATTAATGGATATACATGGGATGAAGATGGTTTACGCTACTCGCTTCTCGTTGAAGATCCTAGTGTAGATGAAGAAGAAATTTTAAATTGGACTGAGAATATGGTATTAAGCTCTGAAGAATAACCGAATGATAATGACAAGCGGTGCCTGGCATAGTTTAGTGCCAGGCACTTTCCCTTACTTCTTAAACAACCTCGTAAAAATCCACGGCCTCTCTTTCGTACTAACACTTTCCTTTTTCCTTTCTTGCATATCATTCATCGTTTTCATCAAATACTCATCCCGCTTCCGTTCATAGTCCCTTTGTTCTTTTTCCCGTTCATCCACTTGTTCACTTGGAAAACTATGCTGCTGTAATAATAGATCCTCATACCCGTCCATCCGTTCATGCATTTGGTGCAGCATCGTCAACAACTGCTTATTCTGTTCTGTCAGGTTCTGTAGCTCTTCCATCATTTCCTTGTACATTGGACCTTGATTGACCAAAGCCCCTTCTTTATCCTCTCTTTTCGCTGGAATAAAAAATTCAGTCGGATTATCCAATAGGTGCTTCACCTGTCCATGCTGATGCCCTTGTTCCAACAATGAACGGATCTTTCTAATCGTAGCAAACGAACTTTCATGGATGAGATACGCCTTCTTCTCGCCTCTTTTTATATTCAAAAAATCCCTATACTGCCTCGCATATCTTCTAACTGTTTCTGGAGGTATATTCACTTCTTTGGAGACACTTGCAACCGGAAACCATTCATTATTTTCATGCATGCCGTTCATCCCCCATTCATGTCTTCTCAATTCAATCCGTTACTTATATCAATACAACTTTCCAATCGTTAATTCCTCCTTAATTGTCCATCTTTTCATCGTAAAAATCCGACAAATTATGCATAAAGGTGTAGCAACGATTCATTTGGCAGACACTCTAACAAATGGTATACTACTTTTTTATACGATTAGAAAGTAGGTATAATATGGAATTCTCTACCGGAAAACAAAAAGTTATTATTGTTAGCAGTCTCGTATTATTCTTGCTCCTTGCTATATTCAGAGAGCAACTTATACATATGGATGAAGCCATCTATTCATGGCTGACAGCATACGAATTACCAGGTATCTTTTCAATAATGGAAGGACTTACGGAAATTGGCTCTGGTGAAATGATTTTAATTATCACTTTCATTATCGCGGCTATCCTTGCGTTCAAACGGTTGTGGAGCTATGCCTTTTTTTCACTTGTCGTGACATTCGGCGGCATTTTCATCAATTTGGCTTTGAAAATGACGATTCAACGAGGCAGGCCTGGAGAATCAAGAGATCTGGAAGTGTTCGGCCACTCACTTGATTTAACTTCCTATAGTTTTCCAAGTGGTCATTCAATGCGCATCGTTCTTTTGGCTCTCATTTTAATTTTTCTAGCTGTTCATTTCATAAAATCGAAAAAGTTGAAAACAATTACGGTTATTTTATGCATCGCCCTTCCCTTGCTTGTATGTGTAAGCAGAGTCATAATTGGCATGCATTATTTCACGGACGTCTTAGCAGCCGCATTTGTTGCGATTTTCTGGTTTCAGATTTGCTATTTATTCTTCACGGAAAGATTCAGTTCAAAAACGAGAGTATATCAACGCTATTAAATCTAGCCTTCCTGTTATTGGAAGGTTTTTTTATTTTTATAAAAACTAAGCTACTCCTAATCAGCGTAATACTGCTAGTTTGCGGTATTATTTCTTTCTATTACTCGTATCATTTATGAAAGAAAAATCAGGATGAAATCAACACAACGGAAAACTCTGCCACTTGCATTAGTAATCGCAAGCACAATATAATAGAATTAGTTCTAGGATTGTAACTGGTTAGTCAGGCAAAACCTGGGAAAGATACATAAGTAGACTAATTTTATGTCGAATTATGTTCTTTTCCAGGTTTTTTTATATAGATAACATAAGGAGCATTACAAACGACGAGCCCCGTCATTATTACAAATACAGCTGATTATTTGGATATTATCCCTGAAAAATCAAGATATGTTGGTTTAGAAGACAGCATATTAACTGTCGTAAAATAGTTGTTTTTCCAAGGCGACAGCTAATCATAAATAATATAAAATTAAGGAGAGATAGCATGGCTACATTCAAATCACAATTTCCAATGATAAAGAAGAAAATCCGATGCAAGCGAAATATCAAGGATTGCATCATCAATTCGTAGCTAGTTCCCTTGCAACGAAAAAGCTTCATGAAATTATTCCAGATGGGAAAATGGGTTGTATGCTTGCTAGAATGAGCTATTATCCGAACACACCAAATCCAGAAGACGTACTCAAGGCACAGCAAGATAACCAGGAAAACCTCTTCTTTGCAGATGTTCATGCACGCGGAGAATATCCAAAATACCTAGATCGTTTCTTCGTAGAAAATGATATTGAAATTGTGAAAGAAACCGGCGATGATGAGATTTTAAAACAATACCCCGTTGACTACATTTCATTCAGCTATTATATGTCAATGGTATCCTCCAACTCTCCAGAAGGCGAGCGTACAGAGGGAAATCTTATGAACACATTGAAAAACCCTTATCTAGAAGCATCCGAATGGGGCTGGCAAATCGACCCGGTTGGCTTACGAGTAGTGTTAAACGAACTTTATGACCGTTATCAACTGCCGCTCTTCCTTGTAGAAAATGGCTTAGGGGCTTATGATAAGGTAGAAGAAGATGGTTCCATCCATGATGACTACCGGATCGATTATATGAAAAACATATCGAACAAATGAAAGAAGCAATCGGTGATGGTGTCGATTTAATGGGTTACCTCGTTTGGGGACCGATTGACCTCGTATCGATGTCAACGAGTGAAATGTCGAACGCTACGGCATGATCTACGTTGACAAAGACGACGAAGGAAATGGCACATTAGAAAGAAGTAAAAAGGATTCCTTCTACTGGTATAAGAAAGTCATAGAAAGCAATGGAGAAGAACTATAAATCATCATTTATAAAATATAAAATGGAGATGAGATAAATGGTAGAAAAAAAGTTTACAATCATTGATAAAGTAGGATTACACGCACGTCCGGCTTCAGCCTTAGTACAGGTTGCCGGGCAATTCACATCAGACGTTCAGTTAGAGTACAACGGAAAATCTGTTAACTTGAAATCCATTATGGGAGTTATGTCACTCGGAGTTGGTCAAGATGCTGAAATTACGATTCGCACAGAGGGCGATGACGAGCAGGAAGCATTGGACAAATTAGAGGAAACATTGAATAAAGAAGGTTTGGCAGAATGAGTATGCTACATGGTATCGCAGCTTCAAGTGGTATCGTGCTTGCGAAAGCGTATCGGTTAATCGAACCTGATCTCTCCTTTGAAAAAAGACAAGTAGAAGATACGGAAAAGGAAATCGAACGTTTCCAGCGTGCACTCGCTATCTCGAAAGATGAACTTGAAGCAATTCGTGAAAAGGCAAAAGTTGACCTTGGTGAAGATAAAGCTGCCATCTTTGAGGCACATTTACTTGTATTGAGTGACCCAGAACTGATTTCTCCTATCGAGGAAAAGGTGAAAACCGAACAAGTAAATGCCGAACAAGCTCTGAAGGAAACGGCAGATATGTTCATTACAATGTTTGAACAAATGGATAATGACTATATGAAAGAACGCGCTGCAGATATTCGTGATGTAACGAAACGCGTGCTTGCCCATCTACTTGGAGTGCAAATGGTAAATCCAAGCATGATCTCTGAAGAAGTGATCATTGTGGCGGAAGACTTAACACCATCAGATACCGCTCAATTGAACCGTGAATTTGTCAAAGGCTTTATAACAGATATTGGTGGCCGGACTTCCCATTCGGCAATCATGGCCCGCTCCATGGAAATCCCTGCGGTAGTCGGAACAAAAACGGTGACAGAAGAAGTTCAAGATGGCGACTTTCTTATTGTTGACGGGTTAAAAGGTGAAGTACATATTAACCCGACAGACGAAAAAATCGCTTTTTATAAAGAAGAACAAATTCGTTATGAAGAACAAAAGGCAGAATGGGCAAAACTTGTGAATGAGAAGACCGTAACAGCGGACGGCGAACACGTCGAATTAGCTGCCAATATTGGAACACCTGACGACTTGACCGGTGTTAAAAACAATGGCGGAGAAGCTGTCGGACTCTACCGTACCGAATTCCTTTACATGGGACGCGACCAATTGCCAACAGAAGAAGAACAATTTGAAGCATATAAAGCAGTACTAGAAGGTATGGACGGAAAAGCTGTCGTCGTTCGTACGCTTGATATCGGAGGAGATAAGGAACTTCCTTATCTGGACCTACCGAATGAGATGAACCCATTCCTTGGATTCCGTGCGATTCGTCTTTGTTTAGAGGAACAGGATATATTCCGTGTTCAACTACGTGCACTTCTTCGCGCAAGTGTCTATGGTAACTTAAAAATAATGTTCCCAATGATTGCGACATTAGCGGAATTTCGACGGGCAAAAGCAATTTTAGAACAAGAAAAAGAATTATTAGTTTCAGCAGGTACAGCCGTTTCTGATGATATTGAAGTCGGAATTATGGTGGAGATCCCTTCCACTGCCGTACTTGCAGACCAATTCGCAAAAGAAGTAGATTTCTTCAGTATTGGAACGAATGATTTGATTCAGTACACAATGGCTGCCGACCGCATGAACGAACAGGTCTCTTACCTATACCAGCCGTACAATCCAGCCATTTTACGTCTTGTAAAAATGGTCATTGATGCCTCCCACCGTGAAGGTAAATGGACAGGCATGTGCGGCGAAATGGCCGGCGATGAGCTAGCTATACCACTCCTGCTTGGACTCGGACTAGACGAATTCTCAATGAGTGCAACATCGATCCTACAAGCCAGGTCACAGATTCGTGGATTGAGTAAGCAGGATATGGTGGAACTTGCTGAGAAGGCTCTAGAAATGGGAACCGCGGAAGAAGTTGTTGCAGAAGTGAAGAGAGTAACGGAAGCGAAGTAAATGTAATGAGCAGCATCTTCAGGCGGTTAATTCCGTTTCAAGATGCTGCTTTTTCCTACACGGAAAGGAGGATTTGATAGTGATTAAATTAGAATCACTCCTCCCTAATAGATTGGGACTTAAAATCATTGAAGATCTAGAAGAAATGGACATAGGGCACACGATTATTGCCTGCACAAGAGATTATGCAGCTATACAAAAAGACATATCCCCGGAAGAGAAAAAAATTGTAAGAGGATCATACGCAGAAGTAAAAGAAGTAACAGATTTCGTGGAAATCTCAGATGACTTCATAAAAATTACCTCAGGAGTGATTGGGATGCCGACTAATAGGATAATGCAGATATTAAAAGAGCTAATGTCCACTAAAACTCCAATTACCAGTAATGATTTAGCTAACACTATTCAAGTAACATCAAGAACGATTCGAAATGATATAAAGGAACTTAATGAGATCCTATTACATAGTGGTGGATGCATTAAGTCAACCAGAGGAATTGGCTATGTGCTGGAAGTAAAAGACACGGATACATTCAAATTGTTTTTGCAAAAGATGTTTAAAAACTCGAATACTCTAGCTAATCAATCACCAAATACACCAGAAGAGCGTGTCAACTATATTATTCGAAAACTTTTATTAGCAAATGGTTACATTAAATTAGACGACATTGCTGATGAACTATATATAAGCAAATCAACACTACAAAATGATTTAATTGAAGTAAGAAAAATAATAAAAAGTTTTAAACTAGAGATAGAAAGTAAACCATATTATGGTGTGAAGGTTACAGGGAGTGAAATGAATTTTCGCTTTTGCTTGTCGGAGTATTTATTGAATAGAGAAAGTATTACATTCAATATGCTAACCCCCACGGACTCCCTATTTTCAAATAAAGAACTTAATAAAATTCAAGCTATCATTTTGGGAGAAATTCAAAAGAATGAGATTTATCTATCTGATATTGAGTTAAATAATTTAAGTATTCACTTCGCTATTGCTTGTAAACGAATTCATGATGAAAATTATATCCTTCTCCCACCTGAGGACTTTGAAGGAATATACACAAAAAAAGAATACAAAGTGGCGGAAAAAATAGTAAAAAAAATTGAATCGGCTTTTGACGTTTGTTTTCCTGAGCAGGAAATTGCATATATTGCAATTCATCTCTTAGGGACGAATAAAATTGCAACAACTAATTTAAGTCAACAAGAGTTTGAAACATTTGTAGATAGTGATTTAAGAGATATAATCAACGAGATTATTATGAAAATAGATGAACGATTAAAATTACAATTAAAAAACGATAAAGAACTGTTTATCGCGTTAGGATTGCATTTGAGACCAGCAATAAATCGTCTACGTTATAGAATGAATATGCGAAACCCATTACTTGATGAGATTAAAGCAAAATATCCACTTGCATTTGATGCTGCGATTTTAGCAAGCAAAGTTTTAAATAATAGATTAGAGATTGAAATTGATGAGCACGAAATTGGCTATATTGCGTTACATATAAAGGTCGCCATGTACAGACAACAAATTAATCAAGATGTAAAGCGTTGTATTATCGTTTGTGCATCTGGCTCAGGTAGCGCCATGTTACTTAAGTATAAATTGCAAGCTAGGTATTTTAATCAATTAATAGTTGTAGATACAATCGATTATTATCGTTTAAATGAAACTACTCTAGAACAAATTGATTTTGTTATTACAACTATCCCAATTGAAAGCAAGTTACCTGTGCCAGTAATATTCGTAAATACAATATTAGGTACAAAAGATATTGAACAAATAGAAGATTGTTTACAAGATAGGGATAAAGATAAGGTCGTCTATGTGAAAGAGGAGCTTATCTTTCTTCATCAAGAACTCGAGACAAAAGAAAGCACTATTCAATTTTTAGTGAATAAACTAGAGTCAGCAGGCTATGTTGATGACTCATTCGGTAAATCAGTACTTGAGAGAGAACGATTATCGCCAACTAGTTTTGGAAACTTGGTTGCCATCCCCCACCCCATGAGTCCGCACACAGATGAAACAATTTGGGCAATATGCACGTTGAAAAAGCCTATTAATTGGGGAGGGAATCGTGTACAATTCGTTTGTTTATTAAGTCTAGGGAAGAATAAAACTCCTAATATAGAGGGGATGTATGATTATTTAATCGGAATGATTGATAACGAAAAAAAGGTCAAACAGCTGATAAATTGTGAGAACAAGGAAGAATTTTTGGGGTTACTAAACAATATTGATTAAAGCAGTATATAGAAAATTCCGGGTTGATATTACCCGGTCTTTTTTATTATGTAAATATAGATTAATTTCCATGTAATCTTTTCCTTAGCGTTAAGGAAAAAGTATGGATTCAAGCGAAAGCGGTTTCACATTATTATATATATGTAAGCAGAACCAAACGAATAGATTGTATTGGCTTAAGGGGGCAAAGCAGCATTGGATATAGAAGAAGTAAGCTTTCAAATTATATTACATGGCGGAAATGCTCGAAACTTGGCAATGGAAGCAATCCAGCATGCTAAAGTAGGAGAATTTAAAGCAGCTAATCAAAAAATCCAGGAAGCAAATGAAGAAATGAGTAAAGCGCATCGGTTCCAAACGGATCTGATCCAAGGAGAGGCTCGTGGAGAAAAAATAGAGATTCGTTTGTTACTTATACATGCACAGGACCATCTCATGAATGCAATGACAGTTGTTGATTTAGCTGAAGAAGTAATTGAACTTCATAATAAAATTAAATAATTGGAAAGGGGATTTTTATGTCTAATCATAAGTTGAAAGTGGCTACAATTGGTGGAGGTTCAAGTTATACACCAGAATTAGTCGAGGGCTTTATAAAACGGTATGATGAATTTCCATTGACCGAATTGTGGTTGGCTGATATTGAAGAGGGTAAAGAGAAGCTTGAGATTGTAGGTAACCTTGCTAAACGAATGATTGAAAATGCAGGTCTCCCGATTGATGTTCACTTAACACTTGATCGCAAAGCCGCACTAAAAGATGCCGACTTTGTCACAACTCAATTCCGTGTCGGTTTGCTCAATGCACGTGCAAAAGATGAACGTATTCCACTTAAATATGGTGTACTTGGTCAAGAAACGAACGGTCCAGGGGGATTATTTAAAGGTTTACGTACAATCCCAGTCATCTTAGATATTGCCAAAGACATGGAGGAACTTTGTCCAAATGCGTGGTTAATCAACTTTACAAATCCTGCTGGGATGGTAACAGAGGCAGTTCTTCGTTACTCCAATATTGATAAAATTATCGGCCTATGTAATGTACCTATTGGAATGGAGATGGGGATTGCTAAATTACTAGACGTAGAACATTCTCGAGTTCGTATTGATTTTGCCGGGCTAAACCATATGGTATATGGGTTAGATGTATATGTTGATGGAGTTAGTGTCAAAGATGAAGTAATTGAGAAGTTATCCGATCCGGCAAATAGTAGTTTTGTCAAAAACATAGATGGTATGGGTTGGGAACCAGCGTTTATTCAATCTTTAAATGCTCTTACGTGCCCCTATCATATGTACTACTATAAATCAAAAGAGATGTTAGATAAAGCAATAGAAAGTGCTGAGAAAGAAGGAACTCGTGCAGAGGTTGTTCAGAAATTAGAAGAAGAGTTATTTAAGTTATATAAAGATGAAAATCTAAATATTAAGCCGCCACAACTCGAAGAACGTGGAGGAGCGTATTATTCCGATGCAGCTGTTCGTTTGATCACTTCCATCTATACAGATAAGCATGATATTCAACCAGTTAACACAAGGAATAATGGCGCAATCGCAAGTATTCCCGCAGATTCAGCTGTGGAAGTAAGTAGTATTATTACAAAGGACGGTCCAATTCCATTAACAATGGGTGATATTCCTGTAGCAGCACGTGGACTAGTTCAACAAATTAAATCATTTGAACGGATTGCGGCAGAAGCAGCTGTGACAGGAGATTATAATAAAGCAGTTCTCGCATTAGCAATTAACCCGCTTACGCCTTCTGATACGATTGCAAAGGAAATTGTGGATGAAATGTTGGAAGCGCATAAAAAATATTTACCACAATTTTTCCAAACTGAAACAGTAAATTAATTCGAATATGGTTCTGGAGAAAGCATTTCCGGAACCGGAAGAGGATTTATTAGATTCATAATTAAGGAGGGACTAGTACAGTGTTACACAAAAAACTTAAACCATTTCCGACTGATTTCTTATGGGGAGCCGCTTCAGCTGCATATCAAGTAGAGGGTGCATGGGATACAGATGGAAAAGGAAAGTCCAATTGGGACGAATTCGTCCGTATTCCTGGGAAAACATTCAAAGATACCAACGGCGATGTAGCTGTTGATCATTACCATCGCTACAAAGAAGATATAGCTTTGATGGCTGAAATGGGATTGAAAACCTATCGATTCTCTGTAGCATGGACACGTATCTTTCCAAATGGAAAAGGAGAAGTAAATCAAAAAGGTATAGATTTTTACAATCGTTTAATTGATGAGTTGGTCAAGCATGGTATTGAGCCAATATTAACCATTTATCATTGGGATTTACCACAAGCTCTTCAAGATGAGTATGGTGGCTGGGAATCAAGGCAAATTGTCGAGGACTTTAGAAATTATAGTATTACATTATTCAAGGAGTTCGGAGACCGTGTGAAATATTGGGTTTCATTAAATGAACAAAATATATTCACTAGACTGGGCTATCAAACAGGTATGCACCCACCTGGGGTAAAAGATGACAAACAATTTTATCAAGTGAACCACCATGCTAATTTAGCAAATGCGATTGCTATTAAAGAATTTCGTAATTATGTTCCTGATGGAAAAATTGGACCAAGTTTTGCATACTCACCAGCCTATGCTGCCACATCAAAACCAGCAGACATATTAGCTGCGGAAAACGCGGAAGAGTTAACAAACCACTGGTGGATGGATGTCTACACATGGGGTGAGTATCCAAAAGCAACTTGGAATTATCTCAAGCGTAGAGGTATTGCTCCACAAGTAAAAGAGAGCGATTTCACACTATTGAAAGAAGGAAAGCCTGACTTCATGGGAGTGAACTATTATCAAACGACTACTTATGAAAAAAATCCCTTAGATGGCGCTACACTGGATGGTCACTTCAACACCACAGGTAAAAAAGGCACCACGGGGACCACTGGTATACAAGGACTCTTTAAAACTGTTGCCAATGAAAACCTAGAGACAACAAACTGGGATTGGAACATTGACCCACAAGGATTACGGATTGGTCTTCGTCGAATAACGAACCGCTACGGATTACCAATCTTAATCAGCGAAAATGGTCTTGGTGAATACGATACCGTTGAAGAAGATGGCACGATAAATGATGACTACCGCATCGAGTATATTCACACTCATTTAAAGGCTATTCAGGAAGCAATTACAGACGGTGTTGACATGATTGGTTATTGTGTGTGGTCCTTTACTGATCTTCTCAGCTGGTTAAATGGATTCCAGAAACGCTATGGCTTTGTATATGTTAATCAGCATGAAGACGGAAAAAACGACCTTCGACGTATCAAAAAGAAGAGCTTTTATTGGTACAAGGAAGTCATTGATAATAATGGAGAAAATATTTAATGAACTGTAAACGCTGTCGCCAGTATGTCTCGGTACTTGGATTAACGATAGCTTCTAAATAGCGAAATTATAATTCTATGGAGGGATGTAAAATGAAAAAGGCGTTAATTATTTGTGCAGGTGGTATGTCATCTTCTTTAATGGCTAAGAAAACAACAGAGTTTCTTAAAAAGGAGGGTCATGATATTGAATTAGAAGCAACAGGAGCTAATGAAGGTCAAAAACTGATTGAAAAAGGTGATTTTGATTTATTTTTGGTAAGTCCTCAAACAAAAATGTACTATAAAAGGCTTAAAGATGCCGGGGATCGTTCGGGCAAACCAGTTGTAAACATCCCACCTCAGGCATATGTTCCGATTCCTATGGGGATAGAAAAGTTAGCGAATGTGATTTTACAAGAGTTTCCGGATGAATGATCTGCTCTTAGATTAAGTCCAATTGAGTGGAAATAAGGCACGCTTATTAATAAACAGCTTCCCCGCTACTAAACGCTAGTAGCGAGAGCTGGATTAATAGAAGCATTCCTGTAATGAAGAAATTTGAGGTTTGAACAAAAAAGAGCCTCTCTGGTATAGTACTGGGTGTCAATGCGCATTGACCCCTAAATTAAAACATACCAAGGAGAGGACTCACCATGAATTATA